>JAPOOP010000403.1 GCA_026713385.1 Candidatus Poribacteria bacterium
CGGGATGAATAGTTCACCATTAAATCCTGCTGGTAGTTTGCCAAGGTTATTAAGTAGAGACAAGAGTGCTGGTTCATCACAAGTCGGGGCAAGAGCATTCTTGAAAAATGGTGAGTCTGGATTTAATTTTTCATGTTCAATATTGGCTTTGGTTAACATCCTTTTTACTAATCGCTCCTTATAGTCGTGCGTGATTAGTGATCGGTTCGTTCATCGTCTTATATCTCCTTCTAAGATTTAACGATTACACCTATTTTAATAAATTCTTCATCAATTAATTTGTTAAAATCTCCATTAATATACACCCATTCACGTTTACAATGACTTTTACATAAACTGCCCAGAATAGCAGTTTCCTTACGATGTGCTTCTGAACGCTTACTATACCTCGCACGGCTTACACCTATTAGTTCTATCTCGTCTGTAGGATGATAAGTAAAGACTAAACGGTCTCTTAGAGTGGAACCCATAGATACACCTATTTTCGCAAACCTACGATTACCAGACCACCGCCAAGCATATACAAGATAGTCATCTGTATCTACGTCATGCTCCCTCGCAAAAATAAGGTTTCGCCTCGTATCCCATATCGTTGCGTTGTTATTTATCCCAATCATTTCCGCAACCTCAGGATTGCTTTTAAATGCTTTTTTTTCAGGGTTGTTTTCGCCTTTACTCAAATTCATCTTCCTTAATAAATTACGAACCCTTCCAGTCGTTGTATTTGCCATTGCTAATCCTTTTCTAATAGGTGCTTAATCTTCCTGATGGAAGTCCCGAAGGATTTCAAAACCCTCCGAGACTCTCACACAATGACTCGTATCCAAATGCTACTCCGTTTTCAGCCGTGCCCATGTCGTCGCGAGTTTACCGTGTGCTTCCACATCAAGCGTGTCTGGCAACAATTTTTTGATCTCTGCTTCACTGAGAGCAGAGGTGTAGATTCGTGAATCCTCGATATGAGCGTCGAGGTCGCCCGGACCTCCGGCTAAACCGCCGTGCCGCTTTCCCCAAATTGCCTCGGCATCGTTGTTATCAAAAGTCACGAATTGACCAAAAGTATAGTCACCAATTTTGTCCCCGTTTCGGTATATCTGCATACGCGCCGTGCCACCATCATCTTCATACGAGATTGCCATCATAATCAGCTCTCCCGTTTTCTTTTCCTCGAATCCAGGTTTCGGATCTTGGGTACGGTGAAACCAACCGCTTCCTGCCATCCAACGATGGTGCTGGCGTTCTCCAAAGACGATCGCGTCGAATGTGGGATCGGAGAGACGGTCGATGGTTAATATTGAGCCTGCCTGTACATCAAGGTTATCCATGATAGCCCACGACACCAATGTCTTTTCTCCGATATCCGGTCCATCATATCCGCTGGCGATTGCCCATTTACCAAGGTCAACATTCAATTGACCATCCTCGATTGTAGCACCCATGAGCTTAATGTCGGCAAAGTTACCCGTAAGATCCTCCAGTTCGACACCTTTCTCAAAGGTCCAGTGTCCAACAAGGGTTTCTGCCTTCTCGCTCTGTCCGAGCACTGGCAATGATAAATTGAGCAGAAACAGGACAGCACACACCCAGGTGCAATAGCGTTCCAGGTACTTCATGGTCATCTCCTCCATTGTTAATTTAGGTTGAGATTTTTCCAGAAACCGCTGAAATTCAAATGTAGTGTTTGCCACTAACCGTTATGCGGACCGTCACGGACTTGAAAGC
>JAPOOP010000377.1 GCA_026713385.1 Candidatus Poribacteria bacterium
AAGACACGCGTTTTGGATGTGTTGGTCTGTCTTTCGTTCAATTGACCCTATGTGATGAACCAATTTCTTATATCAAACTCACTTACTACGGCCAAATTCCATAAGTCGGTATATTAAACACCATGCCCAATATTGTCCACAAACTTCCGACGGTAAATTGCCCCAATATCAATCCCAGAAAGAACGGCATCGCCTTTCGATGGGCATTCCTCCCGCCGTATTTCAGTAGAACCAATTTCAGTACCCACACCACCCCCAGACTAAACCAGATGTAATTGACTGCCCAACTCCCACACACCGTGGCATACGCTGCCGGGTGAAAAGGGAACCAGAAAAACTTCATCCGCATCAACATAAGGAAAAGCGCGAGCAGTAAACCAATTCCGGTAAACCCTACTGCCCAATAGTCAGGAGCAAGCGGGTTTGTTAACCATTTTTGCAGTTGCGTCCACGGTTCAGATCCGTATATGACCGGGACGCGAGACATTTCATGTAAAGCACCGAGTCGATAGGGTATGGATATAAGTGCCCAAAATTGCGAAAGAATACCGACGAACAGAGCAATAAGGATCGCAAATAGCATAAAACGGCTCCGGATTCCTGCTGTTGAGGCAAGTTTGAATCCTTCAAGTTGATGGGGCATTGGGTGGGAATCGAAGGTGCGCGTAAAAAACCAGAAAAAAGAGAACATCGAAAGATTATTCGGTCCCAACCTACGGGTGCCTACAGCGGCAACCATAACCCGTTCGGGTCCTGTATAGTGCAAATCGTGCATTGGCGATCCGAGCTCAGCTCGCATTCGAGAAACCGCTGTCGAGAAGGCAAAATAGAGTCCAAAAAAGACAAAAATCGCCCAGATGGACATACCCGCTCTCAAACAGAAAAATGTCAGGAACGCAACCCCAGCGATAAGCGCGAGAACAACCGACCAGTTCGACATCGGTTCATCCGGCGTAGACGTGGAACGGACTTTCGCACCGAATAAGTTCTGAAGGTGTTCCCGGCTCCTCCATAAGGCAATTAGAAAGATGCCCATATAGGCACCAAATCCCTGATAGTTGATGTAAGGATAACCCGTCCCTTCCAAGCCCGCAACGCTTCCGATGACCTGTTGCCCCTTCCACACCCAAAAGAAAAACCAACTCGAAAACAACAGATCCAACGGAATCAGAAACCCAATGCCTAAAACAAACGGATAAATCCCCAATCTCAGCCAACCCATTGCGGAAAAAGGTTTTTCTGTGAATCTGAAGCGGTATGCTTTCTCGTATACGGAGGGTATCGCAGGAAAGACGTGGTGGAGACCGTTAACGATGTCGAAAGCCGCTACAAGCCCGAAACCAATCCACATCAGCCGATTCGTGAAAAAGCCGTCGCTTGTCATTCGAGCCGGAAGTTGGATGATCGGATATGCCAGTTTCTCATCTTCTGTCCACGGTTTCCGTACAATGACATTGATACAGAGCATAACAAAAAGCAGCGTGAAGAGAAAGGCAAACCAATTGATCACAGGGGTTAGCCAGCCCAACAGGTGCCGCGTTGTGTACAGCGTAGAATCTCCGTCGTAGTAGCCTGAAAGAACGCCTTTATCCGCTACAGCAAGCCATCCCGGAATATACCGCCAAAACAGGTCTTTCCAATCGTTCTCTGGCGTTGCGAACCAGAAGGCGTGCCCCAATGTGGAGACCAAAATCTCCATCATGCTGTGTCCCGCAGTGGCGGATGCGACAGATAGCATGACATAAATGACCAGAAGTTCACCTTGGGATAGTGCTAACCGAGGCAGGAATCGCTTGAATATCCGGTTGAATCCTATCAACACAAGCACATTAAAAACAACCGTGAAAATAAGCGAGACGATCGTAGGCTGTGCGGAATATTGGACAAGTTCAATATAGGTAATCCAATAGCAATTGACAGGGATAAGAACAAGTCCAATTGCTATAGACCGCCAGCCGACGGATGCGGATGGGATTGTTTTTGTGTGCGGCATTTATTCTTGATACGAGTAAACCAATGGGAGATGCGTATCGTCCGCCAACACGTCGCCGACCTCTAACTTCGCAAATACTTCATCGGGCAACGCGCTTTTTTTTCCATTGAACGTGGCGTCCTCTGGCATAAAGAGCATGGCAAACGCACGGCGCGGATGCGTCGTCATATTCGGTCCTGCCGCATGCGCGATCATCCCGCTGATGAACACACCGGCTCCCGCTTTCATCTCAGCGGCGTAGGGTTCAATCTCTGCCCACTCTGGATACTCGCTAAACAGCTCACCGACCCCCGCCTGTCCGAGGCTCCCGCCTACCTTAAAGCCGCTCGTCTTATGCGTACCGGGCAGAAAATACAAACAGCCGTTTTGAAGCGTTGCATCATCAAGAGCTATCCAGAACATGATTGCCTGATGTGAATAGAACGGGTCATACGGATTATCAACGTGGAAGTTCGTCGGATTTGCCCACGGTTGCTTCACCATGGCGTGGTCATGATACAATCGCACACCTGAAGTGCCAGCGAGATCTGCCGCCAATTTACCCAACTCAGGGTTGAGAATCAACTGTTTAATCTTCTCGCTTGTCTTCCACAAATTGACGCATTGAACGAAGACGTTCTTGTAGTAGTTGTCTTCTCCGCTTTGATTGTGATAAGCGTCAGAACGGCTCACATGTTGCGCAACAGCCTCGTCAACAGCATCCTGCCATACTGACAACTCGGAACCTTTTAGGAAGTCGTCAATAATCAGAAATCCATTTTCACGGTAAAAATCGATCTGGTCGCTCGTAACTTGTGTATTCATAGTATCTTAAGTGGATCGGAATACGTGCCTTTAATCATAGTTACTGGGTCGATGGTCGCCAAGGATCCGTCTCTGTTGCGGATTCACCTGGGCGAGAATCGATTCATCAAACTGAAATCTATTCAGATAGGGTGGGTATTTCTGTGTAATCATCCGCATAGCATAGTGCACCTGCAAAAGATAGCGAGTTTCGGCACTCGTATTGGCAGAACCACGATGCCAGACTTCACTGCGGAAGAGCACCACGTCCCCAGCACTGCACAAGATACTCTCTTCACCCCGGTTATTCCACTCGGTTGCGCCGTTTGGAGAGCATCCGGAGAAATGGCTGCCCGGCACAAACTTCGTCGGTCCCAATTCCTCATACATATCGTTGAGATAGTAATGCGCAGTCGTGATAAAGATTGGAACTTTGACGCGCGGATCCGAACGAACGTCCGCCGGTAGAGAAATCGGCAGCCAATCGGTATGTAACCCCTGATCCGGACGC
>JAPOOP010000713.1 GCA_026713385.1 Candidatus Poribacteria bacterium
CAACAACCCGCCCAGAAAATGTTGTCGCGAAACTCTCAAAAGACATCGAAAACAAAAGCGCGATACTGGCAGTTAGGGAAAGGACATAGGAACGGTTCATTGTGCAAGTCTCCTTTTTTGAATTTCAAGGGTTTTGCTCAAGAAGGTTATTGTGTAGGGAACACACGGAACCAAGGTACTGAAAAAATAATAACACGTCTGAGGGCATGTGTCAATCTTGTGGATACTTAGGTGGAGTGCCTAATATAATTTTAAACGATAAACTTAAGATATTAGTTTACGACTCAATTCCTGTAATTACCTTCCATTGTCCTATAATGACGTTTATTAGGTGTAAAATTGGTGCATAATTCTGCAAAGAAGAAAAATAGCGATACTATAAGTTAAACATAATTTCACATTCGTTTTTTACGAAGAGATGATATATTGCATCTTGGGGATCCACGGCTCACTTACGACGATACAAACTTCCGTGAAGCCTCCATGAAAACTAAAGTATTTCTAACGTGCGCACCCTAACAAAATCCCATACAAATAATCCTGTCTATCCTGATTCAAATAGGATAACCTCAACCCCGCCGTTCATTCTAAAATTTTCAGAGTAAGTCTTTCAGAGGTTCCTATCAAAATCGTTCAAAACCCAGTCCCCGTGTAGGTTTACAACTTTTTTGAAACGCATCATTTTTCAGATTTTACTCTGAATACTCTGAAAGTTGGCTGCTTTCTGTAGTGTCTAATTAATTCTAAAATCTACCATAAATAGCCCTGTACCCATTTTGCAATTGTTGACAAAATTCACAGAAAATGGTAAGGTAACATCAAAATCCACAAAGCACTCCGTTTCAAGTGGGGAATTGTTGCTTGCAAGTACCTATTAACTTTCAAGGTGTTCGTAAAATAGAAAACCGTAGCTTGTAATGAAATGGAGAGGTTTTTGCTGGGGGTTTTTGATAGGGGTTTTTGATAGGGCGTTTCCCCAATTTCCTCAAATTTCCCTTTCTTCAGATTCGAGAAAGGAACGCTAACGTCCAAACCCGCGTCATTTAACCGCAAGGAAAGGATTGGCAATCAGCAATCAGCAGTCGGTAAAGAGGTTTTTGTTAGACCTAAGCGCGTAGCCCATAAGCGTAGCGGAGGGGTTTTTGCTTGGGCGTTTCCCCAGGTCTACGGGAAGGCAGCATAAAGTCCTAACGCCCCTGACCGAACCGCAAGGAACAATTCAAACATGAAGATAACAAAATTGGAAACTTTTCTGGTGCAACCGCGCTGGCTCTTTCTTAAAATCCACACGGATGAGGGTTTAGTCGGACTCGGCGAGCCTATTCTGGAAGGACGTGCGAAAACGTGTGCGCAAGCCGTCGACGAACTTGCCCCATATCTCATCGGTCAAGATCCGAGACGTGTTGTTCACCATTGGCAAGCGATGTATCGCCATGCCTTCTACCGCGGCGGTCCTATCCTCACAAGCGCATTAAGCGGCGTAGAGCAAGCCCTCTGGGATATCGCGGGGAAGTCTCTCGGTGTCCCGGTCTATCAACTTTTCGGTGGACCGACGCGCGACCGCATCAGGCTCTATAAAGGTGGTGGCGACCCAGATGGGATTAAAGAGTGGATTGACAAAGGGTTCACCGCTTTCAAAACGGGTCCTGCAGGTGGCAGACCCGCACGCATTATCGAAAACAAAGCTTTTATCGACAGAGCCGTGGATCACTTCGCAGCATTACGCGAAGCCGCAGGCACAGAAGTTGACCTCGCGATTGACTTTCACGGTGCAGTCAGTCCGCAAACCGCAAAAGTTCTGATTAAAGCGTTAGAACCCTACCAACCGATGTTCATCGAAGAGCCAATTCAATGCCAAAATGTGGACACCCTTGCCGAAATAGCACGGAGTACCCACATTCCGATTGCGACTGGCGAACGAGTCTTCACGAAGTGGGGTTTCCGTGAAATCTTAGAGAAACAGGCAGCATCTATTCTCCAACCCGACCTCTGTCATGCCGGAGGTATCAACGAGGTCCGCATCATTGCTGGTATGGCAGAAGCCTACTACGGGGGTATCGCTCCGCATAATCCTCTCGGTCCCATCTCTTTAGCGGCGTGTATTCAGTTGGACGCCTCCATCCCGAACTTTCTGATGCAGGAGCATACGACACTCGGTGAAGGCTATCTCAAGAACCCCTTCGTCTTCAAAGATGGATTCGTTGAACTCCCCACCGGTCCCGGGCTCGGCATCGAACTCGACGAAGATGCGCTCGAAGATAAAATTGACCACGATTGGGAGAATCCGGTGACGTACCATCCCGACGACGGTTCCGTCGTCGATTGGTAAAGTAATAGGCACGCTCCGACGTGCCATAATCTGATGGGAAAAATATGAAGTTTATCATGTTCACGAAACATCTGGAAGGCTTAGAAATTCCAGATATTATCACCGCGTTGCAATCAGTCGGCGTCAGCGGTGCCGATCTATGTGTTCGTCCCGGTTACCCAGTAAACCCAGAAAACGCCACGGAGGCGTTACCTGCCGCCGCAAAGCAGTTCGCTGCTGCTGGCTTGTCTATTCCACTTGTCACAACACCGGGTGATTTTCTTGATCCGGGGCAGGAAGAGACGCGCCGTGTCTACGCCGCTGCCGGTGAAGCAGGCATCGAAAATATCAAATTAGGATACTGGCACTGGCACGCAGAGGATGGCGGCTACTGGGCACAGGTCGATTCTATCCGTAAGCAATTGGACGGGTTTGCGAAACTCTCTGCGCAATACGGACCTCGGACCTGCATCCATAACCATTCCGGGACCTCCATGGGACTGAATTCGTGTGCGGTGATGAACCTCGTAAAAGGTTTCGACGCGCAGCACGTCGGCGTTTTTTCCGATACCGGACATCTCTCTATCGTCGGGGAACCGATTGACATGGCACTCGATATCGTCAAATCGCATCTCGCAGTTATCGCCTTCAAGGATCTTGCGCGTTCACCCGGTACACGCGGCGGCAGAGTCGTCCGAATGGGAAAAGGCTTCGTCGACTGGGAAACGGCAGTGAATACGTTACAAACAATCGGCTTTTCAGGTCCCGTGAGTTTTCACAGCGAATACAGCGGAGAGCCTGTGGAAACCGTCATTGACCTTGCGCGTATAGATGTCCGCTTCATTAGCAACTTGATGAATAAACCCAGTTCGTAGTAGGGCAATTTTGCGGCGTAAAGCCCCACGGAATGCCACACGCGCATTCCGTGTTGATTCATGCGACGTGCATTATTGCCCGTCCAAGGGAAAATAGAATGACACAATTTCAGTTAGGCTTAAATACAAGCACAATCCGTCCCGCCGGATTAATGGATAAGATTCGGATCGCCGCCGAAACCGGCTATTCAGCGATTGAACTATGGAATGACGATTTAACTGCTTACGAGGAGCAAGGCGGTTCGCTCACTGATGTCAAAAAAGCACTTGATGACTATGGGCTTTCGGTGCCTACCGTTATCGCCTTGCACGGCTGGCTCGATACGACCGGTGAGGAACATCAGGAAGCAATTGACGAGGCAAAACGGCGTATGGCGCAAGCCGCTGCCGTCGGTTCAACCTACATCATCTCAAGTCCACCGCGTGAAGTGGCAGACCTCCAATTAGGTGGCGAGAATTATCGCGAACTGCTCGAACTCGGACGTGAATTCGGCATCAAA
Source organism: Candidatus Poribacteria bacterium (assembly GCA_026713385.1). Taxonomy (GTDB): domain Bacteria; phylum Poribacteria; class WGA-4E; order WGA-4E; family WGA-3G; genus WGA-3G. Next base: position 3,684 of record JAPOOP010000713.1, read on the forward strand.
CCTGCTATGGAATTCCTCGGCTTCGTCGATGGTGTCAATCAAGTCAAGCATGCGTGGGAAGTCATGGAAGTGGCAGATCACCCGGATAGTACGATTGTTCTTGATCCGTTCCATATCTATCGCGGTGGTGGCGAAATAGACGATATGCGAGGCATCCCCGGCAACAAAATCGCTGTCTTCCATTTCAATGACGCCCCTGCACAACCTGCCCGTGAAGCGCAATCGGATGCGGATAGAGTCTACCCCGGCGATGGCATCCTTGACCTCGGAGAGATGATATCTATTCTGAAAGAAGCGGGATACGCAGGTGTCATCTCATTAGAATTGTTCAATCCAAGCTACTGGGAGCAAGATCCTGCGGAAGTCGCACGGATTGGATTGGAAAAGATGCAGGCTGTCGTAGATAACTCAAATAAAGGGACAAGGAGGTAACAATTGGAAAATGGGCAAAAAAGAATTAGCGAGTTGTTTGACGGGAGGAAAATTTTTAATATCCCAAAGTATCAACGTGCTTACGCTTGGGAAAAAAAACAACTCAAAGATTTCGTTGAGGATATAGAAAATCAGAAACCTGATCGAAGTTACTTCTTCGGTACAATTCTGTTTCAGGAACAACAACGGCATGAAGGGTTTGAAATGATTGACATCGTTGATGGTCAACAACGGATTACAACACTCATTATCTTTATGAAGCTGCTTTTGGCAGAATGGAAAAAAGCAGGTAACGATGTTACAATGCTAAAGGATACCTACATCCAGATTTACAATAGGTACAAACTCCACGTCTTAGAGACCGATAATGATTTCTTCACATCTTACATCTTGCAGGATAACCGACCTGATGATAGTCAGGTGCATACCCCATCCCAAAGGCGATTACTCAAAGCAAAGGATTTTCTTAGTCAATCGCTAGAAGCAAGTTCAGATAAGATCAAGGAGTTCATAGACACAATTGAGAGCATGAAGGTTCTAACTTATTCAGTTGAGGATAAGGCCGAGGCGACTCTCATCTTCGAGACAACTAATGATCGTGGTAAATCGTTAACTAACTTAGAGAAAACTAAAAGTTTCCTAATGCACAAAACTTACATTGTGTCAGATAATCCCGAAACTGAGTTAGACATTCACCAAAATCGGTTCAGCGAAATTTACCGCGCCTATGAGGAAATTGAATCTCGCGTAGATGAAGATTCGATTTTGCAGTACCACTTCATCGCTTTTTTTGAGGAGTGGAAAAATAAGAGTGAATACCAAAATCATGTTCAGACAATTAAACAAAAGGTGAACGGACTAATCAATGCGAATAGCACAGTAGAAGCAGCTGAGTTCATAAACCAGTACAGTCTGGAATTAAAAGAGAGTTTTGAATTCACCAGGACCCTGTTTATAAGTCGTGAGCCTTATCTTCTTGACATATTTGCCCTTAGCCGCCAAGCGACATTCTACCCTCTGCTCATCAAAACCTACAAATCGGACAACTCGGATGGCAAGGATAATTTCAAACGGGTTGCACAATTGGTAGAAATTATCTGTTTCCGCCTCAGCATCATCGGATCCAGAGCAGACAAAGGGCGTGAGTTCCTTTACGGACTAGCGAAGGGTTTCAACGGAGATTTCCAGCAACTTATCCGCAAACTCCGACATTTTATTAGCTCCAACTGCAGCGATCTTGCTTTTGAACGCGCTCTTAAATCACCCTCCTTCCATTCCGATGTGAATCTAAATGATCAGCGGTATCTCTTTTGGAAATACGAGAATTATCTCAGAGGTATAGACGGTTATTCCGAGATGTCCTATGACGAATTTACGAACAACAAGCCGCGGTCAAGATTCTCAATAGAACATATCATCCCACAAAACCCCAAGGAGAGTAAGGTTGTTGTAGAGGACTCAATTCTGGCAACCACCGATTTTGAATCGTCAGAATTTAAGGAGAATTATCTCCACAGTATTGGGAATTTGACGATTGATCCAATCTCCGCGAACGCCAGCAAATCGAATCAAAACTTTCCATACAAAAATCAAAGGTATTTCTGCAGAGCACCCCTCATGGCACAAAACGAATTGATCGATTTCCTGAATGATGAAACAGGACAATGGGATACAGCTTCTATTTCAAATAGAGCGCGGACGATTCGCCTATTTGCTTTGGAACGTTGGAATCCTCGGAAACTGGGGCGAAAATCCTCAGAAATTGCCGAGAGGATCCCGCATCGGATAGCTAAAGAGGAGATATGGGAAGATATATTCCGTCCAGAGGAACCTGTCCAAGAGTAAAGTACTTTTAACAACCATATTTGCCCAATTGATTTGGAGTGGCTAATTTTTCGGTAAACCGTTTTTATGCAAGAAACAATAAAGAGCGTATTTAGCACAAAACTCAATGAATTTGTTAAAACACTCAATGCGTATGTTACCACTGCTGATGGACAGTGGACGATCAAAGGTTTCATTGACATTTATCGGAGAATTTACACAATTTCATCAGATACCAAAATAGTATCTAAATTATTGGAAATTCATTTATTTCCTCGATTGATGACGTTCGCGGAAGAAAACGGTTACACGCTTGTCCCTGCGGAAAAGCAAAATTATTACCCAGATATTTCCCTGGTGAGCGAAATTGACGAGCACAAGTTTGCACTTGATTTCAAAACGACATATAGATCCCCTGAAAATCCAAAATTCTGCAATGGATTTACGCTGGGTTCGCACGGGAATTATTTCATAGAGCGCGATAACCGTAAAAATATTCAGTTTCCCTACAATGAATACATAGGACATTTCTGTTTGGGAATCATCTATACACGAGCGAGTGCTACATCAGTAAATGAAACAGAGTCGTACACGCTTGAACACTTGGATTCGATTCCCTCTGTTATTAGAGATTTTCAGTTCTTTGCGGCCGAAAAATGGAGAATTGCAAGTGATAGAAGCGGTAGTGGTAATACTGCAAATATAGGTAGCATTGATAAAATCACTGACATTCTATCAGGCAACGGCATGTTCCGTTTGTTAGGCGAAAAATGGTTTGACGACTACTGGATGAATTACGGGAAGATTACTATCCAAAACGACACAGGCAAAACGAAAAAAATCACAAATCTGCATGACTTCATCACGTACAGAGGCGGAGATACAAGTCTGATTGTTGCGAGAGCATCACGAAGGAAAACACGCTCAAAGTGAAAATCCTTATTCCACCGATAAAGTGCCAAGGTATCAAAAGTAAATTGGTTACATGGATAGCAGAGACACGCCAATGGAACGGAGAAGGGGTTTGGATCGAACCGTTCATGGGGTCGGGGGTCGTCGGATTCAACCTCAAACCGCGCAAGGCACTTTTCTGCGATACAAATCCACATCTTATCTCCTTCTATCAAGGAATAAACAGCGGCACGATAACTCCGCTTGTTGTTCGCGAATTTCTCGAATCAGAAGGGGCCCAGTTAGCGAAACATGGTGCCGATTATTATTATGAAGTCCGAAAACGATTTAATAGAGAAAAGTCTCCTTTGGACTTCCTGTTTTTGAATCGATCCTGTTTTAATGGACTCATCCGCTTTAACAAGAACGGCAAGTTTAATGTGCCCTTCGGACATAAGCCAAGACGTTTCTCTAAAGCGTATGTCACCAAAATTGTGAATCAGGTAGAATGGGTCGCCAAACGCGCTAGCCTCAGCGACTGGACTTTTTTGCATCAAGACTTCCGCACTACGCTAGCTCGCGCAACCGAGACTGATCTCATCTATTGCGATCCACCTTATGCAGGACGACATACCGATTACTTTAACACTTGGAATGAAACACATGAAAAATCGCTTTATCAAGATTTGAAAACAACCAAAGCACAATTCATCCTCTCCACCTGGCACAGTAATGAACATAGAGAAAATCCCGCGATCCCGAACCTATGGTCAGAATTTAATGTCATCACAAGAGAACATTATTATCATGTCGGTGCAAAGGAATCGAATAGAAAACCGATGTTGGAAGCACTCATCACCAATTTCAAACCGCCAGCACCTGTACCGAGAAAAAATACTGACGAACTTGACAACTATGCAGCAGACGCGCTACAGTTGAGATTCATTCGTCAGAAAAAGCAACGGACATATACTTTGGAAAACCCTCTTTCCGAAGAAACAGAATAACAGAAAAATTGGATTTTCCTGTTGCTTTTCTGGTAGTATATGCTATAATTGTATAGTAAGGAACAATTTTTTAAACGCTGCACGTAAGTGCAGCGTGATGTATATTAGGAAACGAAATTATGACTTACGTTGACGGATTATTGTCATCGCTGACGCGCGTTAAAAAAGCACGTTCGTTACGCGCTTCTTCATGGGATATAACAGGCAGAAATGACGACGCATGGAATGTCGAACCCGGCGAAACTCGCGTTATCGCGGACATTCAAGGACCCGGCTGTATCAATCATATTTGGATGACACAACCAAACGGTTATCGAAACGTACTGATCCGGATGTTTTGGGACGACGAGGAACACCCGAGTGTCCTCTGTCCATTAGGTGACTTCTTTGGACTCGGCAACGAGATTGTTAATTCTTATGATTCCATTCTGTTCTCCGCTTCTACACACCAAAACAATCAGTTCAATACAGGTTGCGCGCTTAACTGCTACTTGCAGATGCCGTTTAATCGCAGCGCAAGGATTGAACTCGTCAACGAAGGTGATACAACCCACCGCCAATACTTCTATATTGACTATGAGCAGTACCCTGAGCCACTCGACGATGATATCGCCTATTTCCATGCCCAATTCCATCGTGAAAACCCGTGTGACGGATGGGGACATGAAATTCGCGTGAACACCCCCGAAGCCAACATTATCAACGCGGAACGGCTCGCATGGGACAACAATTACCTGATCCTGTCCGCTGAAGGTAGAGGGCACTACATCGGTTGCAACCTGTCGGTTACCAACTTTCAAGGCACGTGGTGGGGTGAAGGCGATGATATGATCTGGGTCGATGGTTATAAATGGCCCCCAGATCTGCACGGCACAGGTTCAGAAGATTATCTCAACCAAGCTTGGGGAATGCAAGAAAACGCGTTTGCACACAACGGTTCCTCCATCCATGAAAATAATACCGACGGTTACCAGACCTCCTATGTCTATCACATTGAAAACCCGATCCGCTTTGAGAAAGAGATACGGGTTACGATAGAGCACGGACACGGAAATCATCTCAGCAATGAGACATCCTCTGTGGCATATTGGTATCAAATTGAACCGCATACACCTTTCAGTGTACTACCTGTCGCTCAGCGTAAGCCCGTGCTGAAAGACGCATCTGGAGCATGGCAGATTGAAACATCTGCACAGACCCCATCGACGGAACTCGTGCTCAATGATGAGATGAAGCAGATGAAACAGAAATGGAGCCGGTCGTAA
>JAPOOP010000512.1 GCA_026713385.1 Candidatus Poribacteria bacterium
GGCACTTGGGGCAGGGCGTTTTCACCTATCACAATCCACTTGTCTATTTCTGGCGTGACTCGGTCCACTTCCGTGAGTGTCTCAACAGTCTGATGCATAGTGTATTGCGCTATTCTTGGCTTCGAATCCAACTTCAAGTAATACCCGACACAGATAATGCCAAGGATGAAAAAAAATATAAAAATTCGCGCAATATATCTCACGGTTTTCTCTCCTTTCCTATAGTGCTTGTCGATTTCTACAGAATATACACTATTCGCGAAAAAATTGCAAGAAAAAAATAGTATAGTTGAAACGCACCTGGGCAATCCGACACGATGGTTACCTTTTCGGTTCTGGATACTATGAACCGGTATCCGAAGACGCTACACCGATGACGGAAGATGCCGCACCGTAGGGGATCAATTTAACAATCCGTAAGGTGTTATTTCTGTGAGGCAATCCGTAATTGACGGATTGCCGCGACCGCTGTCTCTGTATCTTGGAGTGGCTTATTTGCCATATCGGAAGTGAGAGCATCGGCGATCTGCGTTTCTAAGCCGTCGAGTCTGCACCGATTCACAATGGAATGTTCTTCCATATACCGATAGACTTCATATCGCTTCGGTAGTTTCGCACTTTCTTGTGACAGTGTTAGAACGACAACGCTGCGTCCACTGCTCACCGCCTCACATACCATTGAAAAACTGTCCGCGGTGACGATGAGCAGATCGCTTAAGGCGAAAATGGCTTGGTAGGGATCTTCAAGTTCTGAAGGCGTATCGGGGGGAATAAAAAATGGGCACCAGTCGGTGTATTTGACTGTTGATACCAAATGTTCCGTCACATCCGGTGGTGTTCGGCGGGAGGTCGTCACCAGTATCTGCGCTTTCATCTTCTCTGTGGTTGCTTTGCAAATCTTACTGAGCCGTTCGGCATCCGCTATCGTGATAGTCTCATGCCGATCTGTCCCTCCGAGCAGGATGCCAATGCGCGGACAGTCCGATAGGTTCAGTCCATCCTTCAATTGTTTCCGTTTGACATCCAGTATGTCTGGTGAAATAGGATTTGGTACGCCGATTGTTCTGCAAATATTGTCTTTGCGCGATGCGTTGTGCCAAGAGATCATTGGAAGGATTGCGAGATCGAAATATCGGGTGCCTACCGGTGAGGGTCTGCGACACGTAACCGTCTTAGCACCGAGAATTCTGCCGAGAAGCAGGTTAACCGCCGCCACAGATGAGCCTGTTGAGAGGATAATATCAGCGATTTGGAGTTGTGCCAGCGCGTTGTAAGATTCAGGGATAAGGCTCCACCGCAGGAGTCCGTGCATAAGGGACATGGAGAGCGGCATGCCTCCAAAAACACACATAAAAACACGCAGAAGGTTGTCCCACCATTTACGCCGAAATTGTATCTCAAGCCATGCCGTTTGGCATTCAGGCATTTTCTCGACAATACCCAAGGATTGCTTGTAATGCCCCGGTTTCCTGTCGCTTAAAATAACAACTTTCATTTTTTAATTTATGACCTTTGAGCCGCTGCGTCCGTGTCCTTGCGAGTCTCTGCTTAATTCCCAACCGGTTTTTGTAGGAGCGGGGAAATTGGGGAAAACCATCAAAGCACAAACCCCGCCATGTCTCCGCAAGATATAATTAAAAAAAGGAATACTCAATCAGTTCCGTTACACTGTGTTCGTCTTCGGATTTAACAATTCCGACATGCGGTGCGAACCATAGCGTCTGCTTCCCTTGAATCGTTTCATCTTCCGAAAAAAGAGTGTGCGTGATCTCGGTCTGGTATTCTATCTGATATGTCTTTTCAAAGTTTCCAGCAGGCGTTTCCAATGGCACTTCGGCAACAACTTCCGCTTTAACACTTATATGTGCCTCAAACGGTATTTGGAGCAGCACAAGGTTTTGCAGAATAATGTTTCCGTTAACCTTTATGTTAAGTGCGTTCCACTGGAAATTGGGTACCAATGGTATCTGAAAAAAAATGAGTTCGGGGGGCGTGAATGGCTCTACTACGACGGTCAATTCTAAACCCGCAAATTCGTCCTGCGCGGCTTTCGGTAGTTCGGTTTTAACATAGTCGGTTACCTTTTCACTGACGGTGTAAATAACCGAGTTGGGTGTAACCCGATAGTATGTAGAATTCAGAAAATCAAGTTCGCCTTCCGCAAGTGGTGGTGTGTCCCTGAAGATCCGATAATCTTTTCCCTCAATATTCGCCTCACCACCAACTTCTCGCGTCCATTGGGACCCATCAGAATTTCTGTAAATCCATCGACTTCCAATGGCATCGGGGAAGTAGTTCGGCATCTCTTTCACTGGCGCAGGTGTTTCATCTGAACCGCATCCGAAGAGAATAAAAAAAGCACACAGAATCAGAAAAGTCGGTCGCATTTTAATCCTTCAACGCCTCAGCTACCAGTTTTCCTAATTTTCTGCCTCTCGCTTGCTTAGAGATCAATATGCCGTCTTTATCAATGAGCCAGGGTGCGGGTATTCCGCGAATGCCATACTGTCGTGAAACAGGACTCTGCCATCCTTTCCCGCTGAAAACCTGTCGCCAAGCGATATTGTTCTCTTTCAGGTAATTCCGTAATCTCTTTTCATCAGTGTCAAGGCTAATCCCGATAATATCAAATCCTTCGTCCTTATATTTATTGTAAACCCGCTTGACGGTCGGCATCTCCGCAATACAGGGA
>JAPOOP010000304.1 GCA_026713385.1 Candidatus Poribacteria bacterium
GAAGTCCATTAAGCCTTTCACGATGGTATCAATCCGCTCAATCTCCTCAAGGATATAACGAACGGCTTGCTGATGCTTCTCTTCCGACGCTTCGGGTTTTTGCATCAACATCTGTGCTAACATCCGCATAGATGACAACGGATTTCGGATCTCGTGAGCGAACGAAGCAGACATTTTTCCGGCTGTTGCCAAGCGTTCCGCTTGAATTAACTGGTTTCTGGACTCTTTAAGGTCCCTCGTCATCTGATTGAACGCAGTAGCGAGATCGCCTATCTCATCATGCGTTTTAATCTCACACTGCTCATCCAAATCGCCCGTCGCGACACGCGTCGTAGAATCAACCAAAACTTTAATAGGGTTCGTCAGGTTCTTTCCGATACGATAACTGATAAAAGCAATCAGTGCCATAACGAGGACAGCAATACCTAACATATACCACGTCAAGGTTCGCTTCGCTTCAGCAATCTTTTCCATCGGGCGCAACAAGCAGTAGAATCGCCCTGGGTTGAGTACAAGATAAAAGACCTTGTAAGGCTTTCCAGCAAGCACCACATCGTGTGTAATAGGCGTGCCATCCGCTTCTTGGAAGTGATCTTTTACCTCACGCAACCGCATTTTTTTTCCTAAATTCGCCCAATCCTGCTCAGCATCGGAGAGCCCAAGCAACGTACTTTGATTAAGTGTGTAATCGGAACCGAAAACCATAATTTCTACGCTGTACGCTTTCTTGACTTTCTCACTATCTTCCCGAATAAACCCAGTTTCTACGATGGTGTCGAGCCAACCTTGGGTTTCACGTGTAAACTGTTCGCTGTACTTCCATGCAAACAGTTCAACCGTTAGTAACGGCACAAAGACAGTGACACAAGCAAACAGAAGCAAAAATGGGAGAACGATTTTGGTTTGAATGCTATACCGACGCATAGGAATCTCTCTTTTAGATTGCAACTTGAGGGCGTTTCTGACTTCCAAACCTCGTCAACAGAGGGATCTGCATAAGTCTTGTAAAACCCAAGATTGCTATCAGTATACCCTAAAGCAGTTGGCGTGTCAATATCTCGTAAGACTATGACCAGAGCCATTCGGTTTTCGATTTTCTGTCCGTTTTAGATGGTGTATCGCGACATGGAGGTCGCTCCTACGGTAGAACTATCAGATTAGAAAAAAACGAACAATAACCTCCTTCAATCTGTCTAAGCCAACGGAAAGGACGGACTTAACATTAAGAAAATAGGAACTTTCTGACATCTACAGTGTGTACGTTTTAAGCCAGTTTGCGTTCCATTATGAAATTATGAACCCAAGTTCCTTAAACTTAACTCGATATGGAGAAAAAAGACATGGCGAACCCCCAAAAACCGACCGCTGTGTACACAGCGTCAGAGCTTGAGCAAATTGACGAGGACGAACTCCTGAATCGGTTTCGAAATGGTGACATAGAGGCTTTTAATCCTCTCGTTCTCAAATATGAAAAGAAAATATATAACCTCATTTACCATCAGATTCGTGATCGAGAAACAGCAAAAGATATTAGCCAAGAGGTATTTTTGAAGGCGTTTAAAGCACTGCCTAACTTCAAAGGTGGCTCTGCGTTTTACAGCTGGATTTACCGAATCGCTATCAATAGTAGCATCGACTTTCAGCGGCAGCGTAACCGTAGCAAAGTTCTTACGTTTGAAGAATTACCACCCGATGCCGATGAGGTCCTAAGGATGTCAGCTTCCCACCCGTCGCCCGAGAAACTCCTTGAAGAAAAGGAGCTTGGTAAGATCATTCGGAAGGCGGTGCGGAAACTCCCACCGGGTCAGCGTCGTGTGTTCAATCTGCGCCACCGAAGAGAACTGGCAATTAAAGAAATCGCAGTGTTGTTAAACAGATCAGAAAGTACAATTAAAACTCACTTACACCACGCGCACCGACGTCTTCAAGACATGCTTCTCCCCTACTTACGAAATGAACCGCTGGAATGACATGGGGAAACTTAGCATATCTTGCTAATAGATGTGTCAAGGAATCTGTCCCAACCCGCCTGCGATTGTAACTAACTGAAAAAACACGAGGATTCGTGTACGCTGTAGTTACGATTCCCCGACCGCAATGTGTAGAAGTAGACAGTCCCGCTTCTTTGCACATACCGGAAAATCACCGAATAAAATTCTGGAACCTCATTTGAATACACGGAAAAACAGACAATCTGAAAAAAGCAACAATTTCCTTGACACAATCTTTTATATATCGTATAATTAATATGGAGATTTGTGAAGTGTAGGTGGGATGGCTGAGTGGACGAAAGCGGCGGTCTTGAAAACCGTTATGGCGCAAGCCATCGTGGGTTCGAATCCTACTCCCACCGCCAGTAGGAGAGGTGCAGGAGTGGTTGAACTGGACTGCCTGCTAAGCAGTTATGGCGTAAGCCATCGTGGGTTCGAATCCCACCCTCTCCGTTTGTAAACGATAAATCAGAAGGCAAAGACCTGTAGGACAATTAAAGTCTTATAACTCTGTCGTACATTTCGATTCCTGATGCATAGTATACGCGCCTGTAGCTCAGTGGATTAGAGCATCTGACTACGGATCAGAAGGCCGGGGGTTCGAATCCTCTCAGGCGCTTTAAAGGCATTTGCTGAAAAAAAATTTGGATAACGATTTTTTCTGGATGGGACAAGCTCTTAAATTAGCGCAGCAGGCAGGCGAAAAAGGAGAAGTGCCAGTTGGTGCCCTGCTTGTTAAAGGCGGTGTCCTGGTTGCTGAAGCATTTAACTTACGCGAAGCATGCGGTAGTCCTATCGCCCACGCGGAAATGCTTGTTCTACAAGCCGCATCCAAAAAAATTGGTAACTGGCGATTTGTCGATACGACCCTATATGTGACGTTAGAGCCCTGTCCAATGTGTGCCGGGGCGATCGTGTTAGCACGTATTCCAAGAGTTGTTTATGCAACAACAGACCCAAAATCAGGGGCAGCTGGGACACTCTATAATATCCTCCAAGATGAACGACTGAATCACCGGGTCGAACTGGTGAGCGGAATATTAGCAGAAGAGAGCAGCTCCCTTTTGAAGTCTTTTTTTCAGAAACGCCGAAGTAAAGTGTAAAAAGACGGGTTTATAGAAGACGGATATGTGTCCCACCCGTTCTTATAGGTTGGAGAGCTTACATCAGAAGGAGAGATGCAGGAGTGGTTGAACTGGACAGTCTCGAAAACTGTTGTGGCGTAAGTCACCGTGGGTTCGAATCCCACTCTCTCCGTTTTTTGCTTAATGGCAGGTCAAAATAACTGTCGGAAAATGTTTATTTTTCCCACTTGTGGGGCAGTAGCTCAGTTGGGAGAGTGCATCCCTCGCACGGATGAGGTCACGGGTTCAAATCCCGTCTGCTCCATACGAAATTGTGCTATTAAAGCACAATTTGTCTTTGCTTTACATTCTTCGATCTGAAATTAGGTCGAAATTTGTTTTTAAATCAGATTTCCCATCTCATATCGTCTGCGGTTTGATGAGATGCCCTGAAAATTTTACGGAGAGATGCAGGAGTTGGTTGAACTGGCATGACTGGAAATCATGTGTGCTGTTTCACAGTACCGTGGGTTCGAATCCCACTCTCTCCGCCACTTTTGACGCAGCTGGCAAGTCAAAACTTGTTATATAACCGTCTAAATAATTAACGCCTTGGCTATGCTAGGTGGGGAGGTAGCGGTGCCCTGTATCTGCAATCCGCTAAAGCAGAACTGAATCCCCAGTATGCGGCATATTTCTGTGGGGACTGTCCCACGCACGTGGCGCTGAGGGTTGGGTCTTGAGCAACGGGCACTTATTGAACCCCGTCAGGTCCGGAAGGAAGCAGCGGTAGATGAGTTGCTCGTGTGACGCAAGGGTGCCTGACCTGAGCTAACGACGCGGGCAACGCCTGGAGAAGTTTGTCAACCCTGGGTGCATAGCCATCTTTTGGGCGTGGAAGAAAGAGATGAAAAAAATGTAAACATTTTTTCATTGGTCTCTCCCCATTGGAGTGGACATACCTCATTCCCGAACTCAAGTCATACAAGAAAGGATTGCCTGATGTCTTACGAGGTTCTCGCTCAAAAATGGCGTCCCCAAAACTTCAGCGACGTTGTCGGGCAGGAGCATATTACCACAACGCTAAAAAATCAGATCCTCTCCGAACGTATCGGGCATGCTTACCTTTTTTGGGGACCGCGCGGTACCGGTAAAACCACAGTCGCGCGCATTCTCGCCAAAGCCGTCAATTGTCCCAACCGCATTCAAGAAACCGAATTTGACTCCACCAAAACCGCTGAGCCTTGCAATCAATGCGAATTTTGCAGCGAAATCTCGCAAGATAGATCTTTCGACGTGATCGAGATGGATGCCGCCTCCAACCGCGGTATTGACACGATTCGAGACCTCCGTGAAAACGTCAAACTCTCGCCAGCCATCTGTCCCTACAAAATTTACATCATAGATGAAGCGCACATGCTCTCACCGGAGGCGTTCAACGCCTTGCTCAAAACGCTTGAAGAACCACCCCCCCATGTCATATTCATCATGGCAACCACTGAGCACGCCAAGATCCCGAAAACGATCAGCTCTCGCTGTCAAGATTTCGATTTTCGATACCTCGAAGATGAAAAGATAATCGAACGCTTGCAGTTAATTGTCGAAAAGGAAGATATTTCAGCCGATATTGACGTACTCACGCTTATCACTCGTCAATCCGAAGGATGCCTACGGGACGCAGAAAACCTACTGGAACTCGTTTCCTCTGCTGACAAAAATTTAACAATTGAAGCCGTTGAACAGACCATCGGACTCGCTTCCAGCTCCCTCCTTCAAGAACTTAGGGAAGCAATTACGGAAAGAGATCTCACAAAAGGGCTGAAGACTCTCAATAACTTGACGAAACAAGGCACAGATTTGTCGCAGTGCTTAAATCAACTGATCGGTTATTTCCGGGACCTACGACTTTTAGCAATTGACAACAGCCTCAGTGAACAGATTCAGAGTCCCAAGTCGGATCTTCCGAGACTCAAACAACAGGCAGAACAGATGTCGGTAGGCAGGTTATCACGGATTATCAAAATTTTGATGCACACCAATCAAGACATCAAACAATCTGGTTATCCACAACTTCAATTAGAGACAGCACTCATCCAACTCAACTCGCTTGAAGAAGGCATTCCTCTTGAGGAAATAATCAGCAAATTGTCTGCATTAGAGCAGAAATTCGATTCAGCGGGACTTTCTGCAACGACACAGCCCCCACCACAGCAGCATATATTTGCTCCCTCGACAAATCAACCAGACCCACAAGTTACATCACCAAGTTTGCCTTCCTCTACAAAGCCAGATACATTTGATGCAACGCCATTTGATCCCGCAAAAGAGGTATCGAGTACATCTCACAAAGAGCAAATCCCAACGCCTTCTGATCTGGACGCTAACGCGTCAAACACATCACCAGTTTCACATGGACCCAGAGACTTAGCAGACCTCCCTTCATTTTGGCCCGAAGTAAAATCAAAACTCCCGGCGAAACTCAGACATGGATTGCTGGAGGGGGGTAGCCCCACAGTGAATGGCACGAATATGGTCGAGATTCCATGTTCACCCTCGTCCCTTTTCTTAGTAACGGATGAGGACAAAAAAATTATAGCTGAATTTCTAACACAGGAAGTCGGCGAACCCGTGAAAATCGAATTGGTTGCCTCAGATACAGTGTCAGAATCAGTAGTATCCGAGGATGTACCAGAAGAAACAGAACGAAAAACACCGCTTATGCGTAAAATTGAAGCCCAAGATGATCCGCAACTTAAAACTGCTCTCGACCTTTTTGAAGCAACGGTTGTAGAAACTCAGTAACCATAGTTAGAAAAATGACTGTGCTCGATTACATTCCCCAACGGTCTCGCCAAGAACGAACAGATCCTTTAACCCGATCACGCCTTGGTAAAAACCATTGCGGAACGTAGTGGAGCAATGAGAGAAGGACCATAGTTAAAAAATGAAAATGAACGATTTGATGAAGCAAGCACAGCAGATGCAAAAGCGAATGCTTGAAATTCGAGAGGAACTCGCAAACCGCACTGTTGAAGCAACCGTTGGAGGTGGAATGGTAACTGCCGTTGTCAATGGACAACAGGAAGTCGTATCACTCCATATTACACCGGAAGTTGTTGACCCAGACGATACAGAAATGCTCGAAGACCTTATCGTCGCAGCAGTCAATGAAGCATTGCAACAATCACAAGAAATGATGTCGGCAGAAATGAGCAAATTAACCGGTGGCATTAAAATTCCGGGGCTCCCGTAACTTTTTAAATGATGGACCCTCTGACTGCCTTCCACTATGTTTCAGGCAGGGATCACCAAAAACGCGTAAGTGCTTTTTCGCGTATGGTTCTTAGAAAAAACCATTGCGGAACGAAATTTTGCCCACACGCGGCAAAATTTGTCTTTGCTTTATATTTGGAGCAATGAGAGTTAGACCATAATTAGATAGAAAAATGCAAGAATACCCGAAACCGCTGGCGAAACTCATTACGGAGCTCCAAAAGCTGCCAACAATCGGTCAAAAGACAGCGCAACGCTTAGCATTTTTTATGCTAAAGTTGCCTGACGCTGAGACTGCCCAAATTGCAGAAGCCATCGCGCAGGTAAAACAACACTTATCTTACTGCGACATATGTGGCACTATTACAGATATGAATCCTTGCTATATCTGCACAAATCCACGCCGCGATCGGCAGGTAATTTGCGTCGTCGAAGAATCTGATGACCTTTGGGCAATTGAAAGAACCAACGGTTACAAGGGCCTCTACCATGTGCTCGGCGGAGTTCTTTCACCACTGGACGGGACTGGACCCGATGAACTCGGAATCAATACACTCTTTCAACGAATTCGGGACGCTACTGTAGACGGAGAACAGGTGCGAGAAGTAATCCTTGCTACAAACTGGACAACAGAAGGACAAGCAACTGCGCTCTACCTTACACAACACTTGGAAACCTTCAAAGTCGCTGTCACTCGAATTGCTTACGGTATTCCCGTCGGAGGCGATTTAGAGTACATTGATGAGGTAACACTCGCAAAAGCACTTGAAGGCAGACGAGAAGTTTAGGACGGAAGGGGCAAGGGTGAAGCCCTCTCACCGAACATATCCCCAGTTGCGTCGGAATCCACCAGAAACCATCGTGTCACATACGGACACGATGCCCAAGTGACTACGGTTTAAAAATGGAAAAGCAACGACTCGTCGCACTCTTAGTCAGTCTGTATTATGGCGTATTTAGTATTGCATGCGCGGAACCAGACTCAGATAACCGAAATATAGAATTAAGAAACTCGACTCGCGCTATCACCAGTACCGCGCGCGAAGCGAACGCCCTCTTTGACGCACGGCGAGCCTTTGATATGTTGGAGAAGCAATGCGCATTCGGACCGCGGCCGCCCGGTTCGATTTCACATCAAGAAACGCAGAATTTCTTATTTACAGAACTTCAGAAATATGCAAATAGCGTAGCCTTTCAACCCCATCAGTATAAAACAAAAACGGCGACGCTTCACCTAAACAATATCTTGGCAGAGTTTGGACCGCCAACTGGCGGCGAGACGCTCCTGCTCGCAGCACATTGGGATACCCGTCCCTTCGCCGACCGGGACCCAAATCCAAAAAATCGGGATAAACCGATTCTCGGTGCCAACGATGGTGCCTCCGGTGTTGCTGTCCTCCTCGAAATTGCGAGAGTCTTAAAGGAACACCCACCGCCACGCACGGTCATTATTGTCCTTTTCGACGGTGAGGATTATGGCAGGTCGGTTGAAAATATGTTTATTGGATCTCGATTTTTCGCACGAAATATGGGAAAATGGAAACCGGATTATGGAATTCTGTTAGATATGATCGGAGACAAGGATTTGGCACTCCCGATCGAACGCTATTCTTGGAATGCAAATCGCGGGTTCACGGAGGCAATCTGGCAACGCGCAGCAACGCTCGGTTTAACACCGTTTCAATCCCGCTTAGGGGATGCGATCTTGGACGATCACGTCCCGTTAATCGAGGTAGGGATTCCAATGGTAAATATTATTGACTTCACTTACCCCTATTGGCATACAGTTGAAGATACAGTCGACAAATGTAGTCCGAAAAGCCTTGAAGTCGTCGCAACGCTTGTTATCAGCATCATTTACGACGGACTCTAATTAACCATCAGTCGTCAACAAAATCGCGACACAGTTCGCTCCTACAAAAGGAACCAACAGCCGATAGCCGTTTTGACTGATTGCTGAAAGCCGATGGTTTCCGACAGCCATAAAAAAATGAATACTTATAAAAAACATTACGACGTTATCGTAGTCGGTGCGGGGCATGCAGGGTGTGAAGCCGCACTTGCCGCCGCACGAATGGGCTGCGAAACACTCATCGTCACTATTAATCTGGACACCATCGCGAAGATGTCTTGCAACCCGGCTATTGGCGGGCTTGCCAAAGGGCATCTCGTTAAAGAGATAGACGCGCTCGGCGGTGAAATGGCAAAAAATATTGACAAGACCGGAATCCAATTCCGACGTTTAAATACCAAAAAAGGACCCGCAGTTCGATCAAGCCGCGCACAAGCCGATAAAAAAGCGTACCAAGATGAAATGAAACGAGTCCTTGAAGCGCAACAACAGCTCGACATCAAACAAGTATTAGTTGAGGAATTGCTCGTCGAAAATGGTCGATGCATCGGAATCCTGAGCCAGACAAAAACCGCCTATTTCGGAGAGACTGTGATTCTGACGACAGGTACCTTCCTGAAAGGCATAATCCATATCGGTGATGTCTCATATAGCGCAGGTAGAGCAGGGGAATCCTCCGCCGAGAAACTCTCGGAAAGCTTTTTAAGTCTTGGGTTCGAGATAGGTAGACTCAAAACTGGTACGCCTCCACGCGTCAACGCTCAGACGGTTGATTTCAGCGAAATGGAAATTCAGCCGGGCGATGAAAAGCCACTCCCTTTCTCGTTTTTAACCGAACGAATTACGCAACCTCAACTCCCATGTTACCTGACTTACACGAATCAACACACACATAAAGTAATCCATGAGAACCTTCACCGATCTGCGATGTACAGCGGTCGTATCGTCGGCATCGGTCCTCGTTACTGCCCTTCAATCGAGGATAAGGTTGTCCGCTTCGCAGAGAAGACAGAACACCAAGTCTTCGTGGAACCTGAGGGACGAGATACGGACGAAATCTACCTCAATGGTATTTCTGCAAGTCTGCCTGAAGATGTACAGGTAGAGATGGTACATAGCATCAAAGGGTTAGAGAATGCCGAGATTATGCGCTTCGGATACGCCGTAGAATATGATTTCGCGCCAGCGACGCAACTGCAACCGACGCTTGAGACAAAAGAGGTACCAAGACTCTATTTCGCCGGACAACTCAACGGGACCACGGGCTACGAGGAAGCCGCCGCACAAGGGCTTATGGCAGGAATCAACGCTGCTTTAAAGGTAAAAGGTGAGAACCCACTTATCCTTGACAGATCGCAAGCTTACATAGCAGTACTTATCGACGATTTGGTTACGTTAGACATCCGAGAACCCTACCGCATGTTCACATCGCGTGCCGAATATAGGTTAGCATTGCGAGAGGACAACGCAGATTTGCGACTCACCGAAATCGGTAGACACATCGGACTCGTTGACGATAATAGATACCATCGGTTCCAAAGGAAAGCAGTTGCCATCCAAACAGAATTGGGACGTCTACAGGAGACTCTTCTCAAACCGACTCCTACAACTCTGAATAATTTGGCGAGTATCCTCGAAACAGGCGAATTAAAGCAACCTACATCCTTGGCAGAACTTCTGAAACGCCCGGAACTTCATTACGAACAGATAACCCAGATCGTGCCTCCCTCTGAAAACCTGCCGCCAGCCGTGACTGAACAGGTGGAAATTCAGATAAAATATGACGGATATATTCAACGACAACAGCGACAGATCCATCAATTCAAGAAATTGGAAAATTTCCGAATCCCCGACACATTCGATTATACCGACGTTCAGGGACTAAAAACCGAAGCGCGTGAGAAACTTGCAAAGATTCGGCCCGCTTCTATCGGACAAGCATCACGCTTACCTGGGGTTTCACCAGCGGACATCTCAATCTTGACGGTTATCCTTCATCAACAGAATGCAAAACAGCGGTCAGCAGGCAGCAAAAGCAGGCAGCAAAAGCGGAAAGGTTCACATAAAAACCTATTTATTGAAGGTTTCCGATAGCCAATATGAGGCATAGCATTGGCGAGGAACGGGCAAAATCTTAAAGAAACGTTCAATCATTACGGATTTCCGCTAACTGAACATCAGGTAGCACAATTCAATCTGTTTCGCACTGAATTATTGCGGTGGAATGAACACATTAACCTGACTGCAATCACAGATGACGATGAGATCGTTCATAAACATTTTCTCGATTCGCTAAGTGTCTTGAAACATATCTCATTGGGAAGTGGTGATTCTGTAATTGATATTGGAACTGGTGCCGGATTCCCGGGAATCGTGTTGAAAATCTACATGCCTGATATCCGGTTAACACTCATTGAATCATCGAAAAAGAAGGTAAGTTTCCTAAAATTTATAGTCGCGCAGTTGAATCGGCATCAACGGGTAAACGGGCATCAAAGGGTAGATGTTGAAATATTCGCGGAACGTGCGGAAGTTTGTGCCCAACAGCAAAAACACATTGGGGCATACGATTGGGTTTTCACCCGTTACGTCGCAGCGATTCGGGACTCGGCAGCGTACTGTATACCTCTGCTAAAACCGACAGGAAAGTGGGTGGCTTACAAGTCCGGCGATGAAACTATCGAAAACGAGATTAACAATAGTTCGGCGTGCCTTGAGGCACTCGGTGGAATCGTTGCAACTGTCTTAAAAAATCCAAAGTTCGATCGAAATTATATTGTAATACACCGCGGCAATCTACGAATGCGGACAAGTTAATGTCCTGTTTAGGCTTCGCACTCTACAAGCGAAACACATCGTACGGTGTCTGCGCTATAGCAGATTAGGGTGAGGTTCAAAAAAACACAACCTCGTAAATAGAAATACTAAGGAAAAGACCTATGAATTTTGAGACAACGATTGGGAATCAAAATATCTCCATCCTTCATGTAGAAGGAAAAATTCTTGGAAACGCGGCTAACGCGTTCCGTACAGAAATGAACGAACAACTTCAAACCGGGCGCGATAAGTTAGTGGTTAACCTAATGAACGTTCCGTTAATCGACAGCAGTGCATTAGGGGCAATTGTGGTCACTCTGAAATCCTGCCAGCAGTCGGGTGGAAAGTTAGTCTTACTCAGTCCTCAGAAAGCTGTTAGAGAAGTTCTGGAGGTAACGCAGCTGAACACCGTCATTGAGATTTATGATACGGAGGAAGGCGCGTGCGCTGCTTTCATATAGCAAAATAGTTATCAGTTAAAAAGGCGGTTTGATTAACCGATAACCTTTTGTCACTGAAGACTGAAGACTGAAAACTATAAAACATGAAAGATAATAATCGTCCAGAGCGTCCAGGATTTAAAGTGGGGTTACGTGGTCAACAGATAGTCCTGTTTCTGTTAGTAGCACTGATGCCGCTGTTTGCCGTTTCCTTAACTATCAAATTTTTAGGAGAAAACGCCCTAAAGGAGACTGTTGGTGAAAATCTTGTTCTTCTTGCACAAGAAAAACTCGCCCGCGCTGACAACGCTATTTCTGAAAAAATTGCGAAGATTCAAGCAGAACTTCCAAACATCCGAGCAGCCGTTGTTTACTCGAATACCGCTAATGAGAAACAGAGTGTATTTCTTAGCGTATGGGCACGATTAGAGGACAGTATCCGCTTGCTTGAAACCTACGCGGGCTATAAAACTGAGGTAACCATTACAAATGCTTTCGGGTATGTCCTGCGTTCAAATAACCAACAGTTGGATTACGACACAACAAAAATGCTCCCACATCGAGTGCAGGACAAGTACTGGTGGCAAAAAGCATATAACAACGGTATAGGTTACCCATTTGTCAAAGATGTTATCTATGATGAATCGCGAGGTGTGCATCTTCTTCCAATTGCCCTTCCAATACGTATGGATGCTAAAGACCCCATCGCGCGGGGAAAAAATAATACGGTCGGTGTGCTAAGAACTTTTCTGTTTCTACCTGAACTTAACAGTTTAGTTGAATCGCTACCGGAATTGGCGGAAACATACACGATCCTAACGAACGAATCTGGCAAAATCATTGCCGTTTCACCTCAAAGCGGATACCAAATAGACAGTTACATAGAGATGAGCGATGCTGCAGAGGAAGCAATCATCGAAGGAAAAAAGGGCGTTAGTGGAAAGTATTACGATTATGAATCGGAAGGTGAGACGGATACTTTCGGTGAACCTCGCGTCTACGGCTGGGCGCGAACGGGGGGAAACACCCAAGCAAAAACATTTTCAAATATGGAACCGTGGAAGATCCAACAAAACTTTAGCAATTGGATAGTTTTCACTTCACAACCTATCTCCTCTGCTTACGCCGGTATTGTCAGACTGAATAAATATATTTTTTATGTTACCATCGGGTCAAGTTGTATCGTTATATTAATTGCTTGGTGGGCTGCTCAGCGGATAGCTACCCCCATATTGAAAGTTGCACAAGCAGCACGTAGCATAGGACAAGGTGAATTTGATAGCGAGATCACTGTTGATAGCGATAATGAAGTGGGTGTTCTTGCCGAAGAATTCAATGAGATGCGTCGGAACTTGAAAAATGCCGTTGATCAATTAACACAAGAAGAGAAAAAACTTACGGCTATCGTAGACAATCTCGGCGAAGGTTTGATTGTTGTTGAACCCGGTGGACGCGTCCTCTACATCAATCCTGTAGCCGAACGTCTTCTGGATTTAGGGAATACCGCTGACTACGAAAATTTTATCGCTGTTGATACAGCAAATAGTACAATTTGCTGGACGAAAACATTGCAAAAGGGAGGAAACACAGAAACCGATAAAAGAACTGTTAACATGAAAATATTGTCTTTCTCTCAGCGTGAAATGGCACAACACCAAACGATGATCACCGCATTGAATGTCAACGGCAATTCGCAGGACAGCGACAGTTCTCGAGTACTTCGCATCATAGCGAGCCATTTTTCCGATGAACATAATAACATCGTTGGCACTGTTTATGTTTTTGATGACATCACCAACGAATATGAAATAGAAAAAATGAAGTCGGAGTTCGTTTCACTTGTGTCCCATGAATTGCGAACCCCGCTAACATCCATCATCGGATTTATTTCGCTCATCCTTGATGGGAAAACTGGAAAAATTAATCAAAAACAGTACGAAAGCTTGAGCCGTGCCCATCGCCAGTCGAAACGCCTCGCCGCTCTGATTAACGACTTACTCGATGTCTCCCGCATTGAAGCAGGACGCGTCGAGATGAAACAGGAACAGGTACAGATAGATAGAGTAGCCAAACGGCGAATCGAAGAACTCCGTCCACAAGCAGACGAAAAAGCCATTAATCTATTTTTTCAGGCACAGTCTAATCTACCTCTAATGATCGGGGATACAGACCGAATTGGGCAAATTTTTATTAACCTCATCGGAAACGCTATTAAATTCACACCAGATAACGGGCAAGTAACAGTAAGAATATCAAAATCTCTACAGAACGGGAGCGCAACCGACGGATTCCATGTTGAAGTCATTGATACAGGTCCAGGAATTCCCCCTGAAGATAGAGAAAAGGTCTTTGATAAGTTCCGACAACTCGAAAATGTCCAAACACGAAAACCACAAAGCGGCACTGGCTTAGGACTCTCAATCGCCGCCGGGATAGTCGAGGCACACGGTGGACGATTATGGATTGACACTGGAGAGAATGGGAAGGGGTGCAACTTCCAGTTTTTTATTCCATTGGAAAAGGGGAAAAATGGCTGAAACGATTTTGATTGTCGATGACGATCCGGATATCCTTGAATTATTAAAAATGAATCTGGAACCGGAGGGTTACAACATACGGATGGCAAACGACGGTGAGAGGGCAGTGCAAAGCGCGTGTTTGAATCCGCCAGACCTTATTCTCCTCGATGTGATGATGCCGCATAAAGACGGATTTCAGGTCATCGAAGAACTCAAAGAGATAGAGCATACCAAAAACGTTCCAGTCATTTTACTGACCGCACGTGGGCAGACAGAAGATAAAGTCCTCGGTTTGGATACCGGCGCAGACGATTACATCACGAAACCGTTTGATTTACGCGAATTAACTGCACGAGTTGAAGCTGTTTTAGGTAGAACTCGCCCCATTAAATACATCAACCCGTTAATGCACGCGATGGGAGACAAGTTCAGCGAAGAAGGGTTGCAACAACTCGCCGGACATCTTCAAGCCGCCGCTGCTATTCAGAAGAAATTGTTACCTGAACAAGCACCAAGTCTTGAAGGTTTTGACATCGCAACGCTGCTTCAAAGTTCAACGTCTGTCTCTGGTGATTTCTATGATTTCATCCCGTTGAATGAAACACAGATCGGACTCGTTCTCGGTGATGTAAAGGGCAATGGTATTCCTGCGGCACTGTTGATGGTGATGATTCGGACAGCACTCCGCTTGCTCTGCCATGAGGAAGACAGCCCCGCATCAATCCTCAAACGGGTTAATGACTTAGTAGTCCGTGACACCGAAGCAGATTTGTTTGCAACTATGGTTTACGGTATATTGGACATAGCGAATTCAACCTTTACGTATTCAAATGGGGGACACTGTTATCCATTCCACTGGAAGAATCACAGCGAGATGGAGGTCTTAAAGACAAAAGGCATGCTGATAGGTGCATTTGAGGAAGCAACGTTTTCAAGCAACATCTGTTCTCTGTCTCCCGGCGATATATTGGTTTTCTATACAGATGGTATTACCGAAACGGAAAACGGAAACATTGTCCCGCAGGTTTCCTCTATAGGCTTGCACAAAGTTTCCAGTAATAACCCGAGCACACCTACGAGTGCGGTGCAAGGGGACGCGCTTCGAGATGCAATACCAATGGATATGTTCTACGGTGGAGATAGGCTTGCCGCCTGTATTTCTAAAAACGCGGGATTGTCAGCATCAACGTTATGTGAGACGGTTGTTAACGATTTAACACTGTTTAGTGGGAGCACAAACTCCCATGACGACAGAGCATTAATTATTATCAAGCGAGATACTTAAATCAGGAAGGGTTCAACTATAACGATAGCCGAACCCGAGTTACTTGGATGCGGAAACCAGGCATCCCATTACAAGTTTGTTACACTTGCTATAGAATATCTTAACATTGTTGTCAAGAAAAACTATGGTATAATGATCTTAATGATACCAAAACATGCCAATGGAAGTTAACAGTGTACTGGCTATCAGCCTCAGTCGTCGACTTTCAGTGAAGAGATTCTCTTGCTGACTGCTGGCTACTGACTGCTGACGGAAACCATTCTTCTGATAACTGACGACTATAAAAGAAGGAGCTTCAAACGTGGGCGAGAGAACCGAACAGGTTATTACGCTTTCTCTCCCAAGTTCAATGCAACATGTTGATCTACTCAAAGTCATTGTCACCGAGATTCTGAAAGAGACAAATTTCACCGAAGACATCCAAGAGCAGATTAACCTTGCTGTCATTGAAGCGGGTACAAACGCGACTAAACACAGCAACAAAGAGAATCCGGAAAAACAAACGACGTTTCAGTTGATTCTTGCTGAGAACCAATTAACCATTGCCATTGAGGACGAAGGTGAGGAATCTACGCGTCCAGAAACCGAACAGGTTATTACGCTTTCTCTCCCAAGCTCAATGCAACATGTTTACCTACTCGACGTTGTTGTTACCGAGATTTTGAAAGAGACAAATTTTACAGAGGATATCCAAGAGCAGATTAACCTTGCTGTCATTGAAGCGGGTACAAACGCTATCAAACACGGCAATAAAGAAAATCCACTTAAAAAAGCGACCCTCGAATTCACGCTTGCCGAGGATAGACTTGAGATCGTCATCGAAGACGAAGGCGATGGATTCACACGCCAGGAAGTCGCGGATCCCCTCGACCCAGAAAATTTGCTCAAAAGCAGTGGCAGAGGACTATTTTTGATGGAAGCTTGCATGGACTCTGTAACCTACGAAAATAACGGGACCATCATCAAAATGGTCAAATATAAGGGAATTCCAGAATCATAGTCACATCCACTCTCGGATTTACGTGGATTTAGTAATTCTAACCAAATGAGTAAAAAGACGTAAGATACCTCTTACCACTATATCTAAGCCTTTTCTCGCATAGGGTTCAAGCGTTAAGAGTCTACAAATTGCCCTGCAGCAGCCAATTTGGGTAAGCATTGAACTCCCTTAATGGAGGAATATTCACGGAACCGAGAACCAAATTTATTCTCTCAGGATTGGGAGTCATTTACACTTTTAAGGTATTTCTATGCAAGTCAACCTTCGACACAAAGGTAGCATTACAATTTTAGATATTGAGGGAAAAGTTCTTGGAGCAGATTCCTTAGCTCTCAAAGACATCATTAATCAACAAATTCAGATAACCAAGGGCGAAGCGGAGCGTGAGGAAAAACTCAATTTAATTTTAAACATGGAACGGGTCCAGATGATGGATAGTTCCGGTTTAGGAGTACTTGTCGCCTCCCATACCACCATCCGACGCGACGGAGGGAACATAGTCCTCTTGAACCTCGGCGGCAATGTCAGAAGTCTTATTGTTATGGCAAAATTGATGACCATTTTCGATTGCTATGATACGGAAGCAGAAGCGATAGCTGGCATCATACGGACTTAAACTGCTTCGCAGTGAAAACACACAGATTTTTATCAAGGATCTCTTGACTGCCTCCCTTGCACAGGCCTCGATAGGAGACCTGCACAGAATGCTTTATATTTTCAACAATGAGAGAAAACTAATCGATAAAAAAATGGAAACACGTATATCCAAAGACCTTGAAGAAAACACCAGTCTATGGCACAAATGTACCGGTTGCCAAGAGTTCGCTTTCAAAAACGAACTTGAACGGAACCTTTATGTTTGCTCATATTGCGGTGCACTGTTCCCCCTTCTCGCTGAAAAACGGCTTGAGTATTTACTCGATGACTTGCCGACAACAGAAACCAGATTCACTAAGGAATCCGGGATTATCGCTGAAGGAATGATTTCAGGGCATTCAACCTGTCTGTTCATCGCAGATATAGATGTGATTCCTGCAGAGCTCAACGCCTCCTTTTTTCTCACAGCCATTGAAAATGCCTTACAAAAACAGATTCCATTGATTACAATCGTCGCGTGTCAACCGAACGGACCGCGAGCAGCTTTGGCAGAAACCACCTACTTGACAATGCAGATGGAGCAATTAGCAGATACACCACTTCCTCATATCACTGTTTTAACTGAAACGGAAGTGTATCCACTGGCGACGTATCTGCCTGTCGGCGAACTGGTTATCGCAGAAGGCACAGTCCGCGCAAAAAAATCAGCATCACCGAATCTCCAACCTGCACTGCATGCACCAGAAGAACAACTTCTGACACAGCCATCACCATCGGAAATAGACGTTGAACCTGACATAAGTGTCGATTGTTATATCCCTCGTGTGGAACTGCCAAATACGTTGGGATTATTTCTGAAATTCTTTACATAATGACTTTTCTCACTGCCTTCCACTACGCTTCAGGCAAGTTTTGCCAAGATCGAACAAGTTCAGTCCTAGCAAGTTCGTAGTAGCGCACTTCGTTGCACAAAGAAACCGAGCATGTTCTTTTTTCGCTCACTTCTCGGAAAAACCATCTGGAGCAAAGTAGAACGATGAGCATTCGACCATAGTTAAAAATATGAAAAGAGACGCTTTGCACGAAGATCCGAGCAATATAGGTTTCCCTGAAAACAGACCGAAGCGCGTTTCCTTCGCTACCCAGAAATTTAAAGAAATTTTTGGCAACACCCCCACATTTGTCGCATCAGCCCCGGGTAGAGTGAACCTCATCGGTGAACATACCGATTACAACGACGGGTATGTGTTTCCAGTGGCGATTGATAAATACCTCAACATCGCTGCTCGGAAGCGATCTGATGGACGTGTCAGGTTACATGCTTTAGATGTTAACGATTCTTATGAATTCTGTCTGGATACGCTTCCTTCTATTCATCAGGATACTCCAGCATGGAGCCATTATCTCTTCGGGGTTGCGTCTCTCCTACAAACATCAGGCAAAAAAGTATCTGGGATAGATGCCGTTATCACAGGCGATGTACCGATTGGTGCCGGTTTGAGTTCTTCAGCGGCACTTTCAGTCTCAACCGCGCTTACTTTTTTAACAGCCA
>JAPOOP010000739.1 GCA_026713385.1 Candidatus Poribacteria bacterium
AGCGAAGCCACTGCCGCGGCCGACCCAGCGACGTTTACGTTGTATGGCTGCTTGATCTTCAACAGGTGCGAAATTATCCATTCGGGAAAGATACCGTAGCCTACCCGCAACCCCGCAAGTCCTGCCCACTTACTAAACGTCCGAAGCACAACCAAGTTTTCGTGTTCTAAAACCCAGTCTACACGGGAACCACCCTCGGCGAATTCAATATAGGCTTCATCTAATACAACAATGAGCGGTAACTGAAGCAGCTGCTGAAGACACGCATCGCTGAGAACACTGCCGTCAGGGTTGTTCGGGCTTGTGATAAAGAGGATTTTGGCGTTTCTGTAGGGGCTGGGTGACCCAGCCCCTACGATCTTAACAACTTCTTCGGTATCTAAGGAAAAATCGGCTTTTCGTTCGACATCAATAACTTTTCCCCCGTTAAGTTCCGTGTCGAAACGGTACATCCCGAATGTTGGCGGACAGTTGATGACCGCGTCTCCAGGACTGACGAACAGTCGAACGATGAGATCAATCAGTTCATCTGCACCCTGCCCAGCGATGATATGTGTCGCATCAATGCCCGTGTACTGGCTCAGTGCTTGACGGAGCGCAGTACTATCCGGGTCTGGATAGATGTGATAATCCTGTTCATCGACAAGGACACCATAGATGGAAGGAGAGGGACCGTAGGGGTTCTCGTTCGCATCAAGTTTTATGATGTCTTCAGCGGGGATGCCAAGGCGTTTACTCAGGACATCGAAAGGAACTATCGGCGTATAGGGTGCCATATCCGCGATGTCTGAACGAACGAGGTTTTGATAGTGAGTTTTGGGTGACATTTTTCTTTGGCTGTCGGAAACCGTCGGCAATCAGCAATCGGTAGGAGATACGTTTGTGGTTGTCGCGAGAATCTCTTTACCGATAGCCGAAGACCGATAGCCGATGGCTATTCTATTGACTTGGGGTGGGTGAAGTTCGCACCTCAACTGCTTTCGGTGTCAACGCGCCGATGGGTGTTTCACCTTTGAGGACCCGCACAAAATCGTCCACGGTCATGTCCGCTACGCGTAAGTTGGAATCTATCGTTCTTCCTGCGATATGCGGTGTGTGAACAACGTTGTCCCGATTGCGGAGTTCATCGTCAACGGGAACCGGTTCGATGTCATAAACGTCGAATGCGCCTGCGAGTTCATCTTTCACGAGGCGTTCTCGTAATGCGTCCATATCAACAGCAAAGGCGCGCGTAATTACGACAACCAAACTCCCTTTCTTTAAGTGATAGATCCGTTCTCGATTCAGCAGGTGTTTGGCTGAAGGTGTCGGTGGAACTGCCACGAAGACGATATCCGAGCTATCAGCAAGTGTGTCCATATCGGCGCGTTGCACGTTCCATTCTTGGAGAAGTTCGTCCGATACATACGGATCGAAGCCCATCACCGTTGCACCGAAGACACTGCACCATTTTGCTATTTTTCCGCCAATTTGCCCGAGTCCAATAACACCTATCCGTTTCGTTCCGAGATCGCCGTTGACGAAATCAGGATCGTCACAGAACTGATGTGCAGCAGGGAGTTTATCCAAGGGGGCACCGCTTTCGCGTGCGTTTAGCGAACCCCACATCGGGTTTTCCCAATCCCACAGTTTTTCGCCGTGTGCCATCCGCAGGTGCCATTGTGCTGTCCGACGCAGCGAGGACAATGCGAGACCAAAGGCGCATTCTGCGACAGATTGCGACCACGCGCGTGTTGATTCAATCACAGGGATACCGCGTGATTGAAGTGCTTTATACGGGATACCGTGTCCAGAATTGTCGGTCATTGCTCCGAAAACTTTCAGTTTCGGGGCTGCCGCGATACAGTCTTCGGTCAGGTTTCCGCCGAAGTGGGATATGCCGATGGTTTCGCTTAAGTCGACCTGTTCGTGAATCGGGGCTCGGCTCTCTGTATTGAGAACGAGTGTTACACCTAATTCTTCTAATCGACTCACCATCAGCTCGTGTACGTAGGGCCAAGAAATTTCTAAATTGGGGTGACGTGTGAATACAAATTCAGGACTTGCCATTTTTTAATTGTTCCTTGCGGTTCGGTCAGGTTAGTTTGATGGGTGAAGGGTTTCCTTTGTCTAATTTTGATGAATGCACAGATGAGGACCAGTCGGGTATCTACCCATACGTGCACCGTAGAGTGCAAACCCCCCTTTTGCCGCAGCATCTGCTTTCACTTCATATCGGACTGTTAATGCGTCTACCTCGCTCTCGAAGACGAGGGACGGGTCTACTTTGACTTTGTAAAGATAACCATAGGTACCGGGTTGCCCGTGGATGTAAGAGAGCACACCGCGCGCATCCGCCGGACAGTCGGGTATGCGGATCGTCTCAATTTCAACGCCGTTGACAGAGATCGTCACGTCAGAAGGATGTTTTTCAGGTTCCGTTTGACGCGCACCGCCGTTTGAACTGGACGCTTCAAAAATCAATTCCATCTCCGCGGGATTTGTTGTACCGATTCCTTCTGGCAACAAAATCTCATATTCAACGTAACCACTTCCCTCTGCGGAAAACAGATGTTCATCATGGGGTGGTTCATCCCAAGAGGATGTGGACGCGCCTCCAAGGGCGTAGTTGATGCTAACTACCCCTGAATCGCTTGGTTCAGTTGTTGGATTCGTTTCAACGAAATGCTCAAAGTTGATGAAATTACGGGCGACAACAGCACCAGTGCCGTCTGTTACCCAGACGTGGAGTGTACCGACCGCGGGGTGGACATCAGGCATGGTAAGTTCAAGTTGATGCACATTTTCCACCTGGTACTGCGGAAATGGAATATCAACACTTCCCGAGACGCATCCACGTGTGATGTCTCCCGTCGCTGACATCGTATCCAATTGCCAGTGGAGCGTTGCGCCTGTGATGGTTTTGTGTGAAAAATGGCTCGTGTAAATGTCAGCCTTTATCTTCTCACCCGGTGTAACTGTTGTGCCAGGCGGATAATCGATAGCGATAAAATCTAAGGTGTTAATATCGAGGTAGTCGTATCCGAATGCCTTTATCGAACGGTCGTAGTTCATGAAGCCGTTGTGTTCCCACTCAATGTCCTGCAACTCGGTATAGATGTAACCACAAATTTTCGGATGGAGGCGGAGTTCGTTGGTGAGGTATTTGAAACACCATGAGATATCCTTATCCCCCGCACCTGCTGAGATACCACCGTATTCGCTATTAATCAATGGGGCATCGCTCTGAACATTGCCACCGACGTAATTGAACGCTGAACCTGGATATGTTTCTTCTACGACGTTGGCGATATGTTCTTTTGCTTGTTCATAATCATTGATGTAGAAGTGCCACGAGTTGATTTCTGTTTCTACATGGTCGTACAAACAGGGCGAATTGTCCTCAATGAGACGGGTGGTATCAAGGGATTTGGTAAGATGGTACATCTCGCGCACCCATTCTTGCCGTTCGTGCATGTCTTTGTATTCTCTGCCCCCGAGTCCCCACGTTTCGTTGAAATCGCACCACGAAATGATTGACGGATGATTGTAGTCACGCGCAATGTTTCCGCGAAGTGTTTGCTCAAATCGTGCCTTCGCTTTCTCCGTATAATCGCCGAAATTCGGAATGTCGCACATAAAGAGCAAACCCAACTTGTCAGCCCAGTAGTAGAGGCGTGGCTCATCTACCTTGATGTGGAGTCGGAGGAAGTTGAATCCGAATTCTTTTGCGCGTTCGATGTCTCTACGAATCGCTTCATCTGTCAAGAACGTATACACGCCTTCCGGGTTAAACGACTGATTGAGTGCGCCAAGCAGATAGATAGGGCGGTTGTTGAGGTAGATATACTGATAATCTCCACCGGGGGCTTTCGCTATAGAGACTTTTCGCATTCCGAAGTAGGTGGAAATTCTGTCGATGACGGTGTTTTCTGCCAGCAATTCAAGCGTGACATCGTAGAGATGTGGAGTGTCTACGTCCCACAAACGGAGTTGTTCTGGAGGGATAGTAATTGTAAGTTGTGTATCGCTGCGAGAAACTTCACTTGTCCCTCGTAGGGGCGAGGTCCCCTCGACCCCACAATTCCAACGCAAGACTAATCCAGGACTCTCCACGTATCCGTCTATCTTAACGTCAAATGTAGCGGAAGCGTTGTCGATGTCAGGCGTTATGTGGCACTGCGCGATGTGAGTTGCGTTTCTTGGTTCTAAGTAGACAGATTGCCAGATACCGCTGGTTCGTTCATACCAACCAATTTGCTTACCCGCGAGTTGCTCACCGTGGTCCTGTGCGTCGTAAGCCCTAACGACGATAAGCGCAGATTTCCCTGGCGTGAGTGCGTCTGTGATGTCAAATTCAAACGGCAGATACCCGTTTTCATTTTTACCGATTATTTGACCGTTCACCCAGACAGTCGTTTCCCAATCGACAGCACCAAAATTCAAAATAACCCGTCTATCACCCCAATTTTCAGGGACAGAGACCGTTTTGCGATACCAACCGATTGTGTGTCTCGGCTCGTCTCGATAATTTCCGCCGCGTTCCAAACCGCCGCAGGTGACATTTTCGGGTGTGATATAGGCGTTTTTGCTCAAGTAGGTTGCGTTATCTGCTTGTTCTTCGTCGCCCCATGCCGCAAGGCTTTCCCAAGGATAAGGGACCTGTATTTTCAATGTCCATGGGGAATCAGCGGTGTTTTTGCTTGGGTGTTTCCCGAGGGCAAACCATTGATTTTGTTCGCCGGTATCGTCAGGATCAAATGCGAATTCCCATGTGCCATTCAGACAGATCCAATCGATACCTTCTGATGTTCCGCGCTGAAAATCTGGACGCGGATACTCTGAGCGGGGTATATCTGTATTATTGCCTCTCATACTTTTCCTTTTTGTATAGTTTTCAGTTATCGGCTATCGGTTAGCAGTTATCAGTTAAGAGCAGTTTGTAACAATCTACCGAAACTTGGCGGATGCCAAGGCATCGTGAATTGTCATAAAAAACCTCTGAACTGACAACTGATAACTGAAACTACTATATCATAAATTGCTTTTCTTTCCAATTTTTTTCTACACTTGAGCCTATTTCATATCCCTGTTGTGCGAGCATAGTTTTACCACGTAACCTCTATTCCGGACAGGCATAGATGGCCACTTTCCTTGTAATCTTAGGCTTTTGTTTATTGGATTTCGCCGCGGACGGTGAGGGCAGTCGCGATGGAGAGGAAATCTCTACCCTCTTCAACCCTATCGTGATTGTAACTGAGGCCAAGATGGAAATTTGCTGTAATATGGGTGCTGACTTTGTAACCGACGCGCAGGGTCGTCTCATACCGTTCTGAACGCTCCTCAAGGTTCGCGCCGTACTGCTCTCTTCGGATAGCCCAAGAGAGGGTATTCGTTAGCTCGAGATCGTGCTTCAGAGGGATTCTACCGAAAAACGGTATCCGTATGCCATTTTCTGTATGGTATCTGTAGTCAATACTTAAGTTTGGCGTAACGATGAGCGCGTTGCTCTGAATACCGCTCCGTAGCTGGTCTCGCATTGTCGTACGCACACCCAAGGCTGTCCGAGTCTCTTTTCCCCATGTCTGTATCCAACTCAGTGAAGGTGTGTGTGCTTTACTGTCGCCGAGTATAGCGTCCAGCGTCCCGTTATTTCGCGTCGTATAACTATAGCGGAGTTGGAAACTGGAAGTTTCTCGCGCTTTCAGTTTTACGTCGGCTTCATAAGCATTGGTATCCTGTATGTAGGTTGTGCCTGAACTTTTTCGGAAACTGTCGGAAGTACTGACGTTTGTTCCGAAAGATGCCCAATTCCACGGGTCTACCGAGCTGCGTAGTGTATACCGATTGCTGCGCCGAGAGTTCGTCCGCTCCTTCGCGTCTTGCTCAAGCGAATAGATTTCTAACATTGATAGCCCGGATGCAAGTTGCCGATACGATTCACTGGCGGTGAAGTTTACATTCGTGCTGACAGTGAAACTTTTCAGGATTCGATGCAGAATACCGTCCTTAACTTGTGGTACTGTCCCCTCTTGCGTTCCGATGTTTCCGGTTTCCGTTCCTGTAGAAGGCAACTCGCCTTTATCCCGTTCGATCCAATCTCCTCGGTTCTCTTCCAATTCTTGGATTTGTGTTTCGTCAATACCATTTTCCCGCAATTGTTCGGTTATTTCTGTTCCTTCGCTATCTTTCAATTGTGCACTGGAGTTACTTTCTGAAGGCGGTGTTGTTCCATCTTGATATCCATTTGAATTGTTTTCGGTTTCGGGTGTTTTCTCGTTGAGGAACCATCCGAACCATTTTTGAATGCGGAGGTTCACGCCGAGACTGACGTTTCCATTGAGTGAAGCGTTTTTCTGTTCACGGAACCAGTTTTCACGGAAACTCAAACGACTTGTGACGGTGGGACGCATGCCGATCAAATCTCGGTTTAGGCGTGGGGTAAGCGATAACCGATGTTCTCGTTCAGCAATTGACCATTTAACATCTTCCGCTGATTCCTCTTCTTCAGATTCGGGAGTATCCAGTTCTGTCGTTATGTTACCAGGAAGTGGGGATATCGAGTCCTGCTCTTCCCGTCTTTCAAGTGTCCGGCTGACATCGTAACTCGGGTTCAGGCTGAAGATATTTGTCGGACTGATATTAAATGTTATGGTACCGCTATCTGTTTTTTCATCTCGATTTCTACCGTAGCCGTAACTATAGTAGGATGTTGAAGTCGAAGACGTATCTGTTGCCGTTTCGGGTTTGGCGAGTGTGTCTTCGTGCCGATACTGCGCGTTGACCCCGAGTTTTGAACCGAGTTCATACCGGAAGCTACCCGTATAGAGGTGGCTAATTTGCGTGCCTTGGCGTTCGTTCCAAAAGTCTTGGAAATTGTAAGCGAAACCGAGATTCGGATACGGGTTTTGAATGAATTGTACAGAAATATCTCGGGTGCGGATTTCACTTTTCCCGCTCTGGAAGCTGCTGTAACTTCCGCGCTGGCTCTCAGTTTCCGTGTCTTGGTGTCGGACACCATATCGGATCGGTAACCATGGAAATAGGGTGACATCTGCATCGATATTGAAGTCGTTGTTTGTTGTGCTATATCCGCGTGAGGAGAGCCGTTGTCTACCCACTTCACCCGCACCGCTTTCAAAATCTTTATCTTGGCTTGCGTAGCCGCCCCGTAATTTAACAATCCTACCGAGAGACACTGCCATATTTCCACGACGTGCCCATCCTGCACGCACGAGCGGATCGCCAAGGTGAATCTCGTTTACCCAAATTTCTCCGCTGATTTCACCTCCAGTGTCGTTACGTATACCCAGAAGAATACCGCCGATATTTTTAATAGAAAGTTGGGTGCTATTCTGACCTCTAATCGTGAAACCGTCGGGTTGTCCATCGGGCTGTTGGCTATCGGCTACCGGCTGTTGGCTGTCAAGTAAGAGGGTTTCTGGTGAAGGGACAGTCTCTTGCTGACTGCTATTCGGCTGATTGCTCTCAACATCCGGATAGTTATTTCTCTGCAGGTCCCGCAAATCAATTTCAATTAACTTCCAACCCTCAAAGTCGATTGGGACTGTATATTCATAGTAGTCAGTTACATTCTCGAAAACGTTGATGTCTTGTTCCTGTTCGGTCTGATTGACAAACGGGTCTGAACTATAGAAGGAGCTACGGTAGCCGGTTCGAACAGTTGGTGCAAGTTGTAAAACGAAGGTTGTATCACTTTTGTCTCCGTAGAGCCAGAATCGCAGTGTATCGTGTTTGCTGAAATCTTGCCCTTCGCTTTGTGTTAAGCCCTTCAATTGTTTCGAGGTGACACCGTAGGAGCCCGGAAAGAGGTAATATTCAAGGCTAAGTGTCTGTTCACGTTGCTGTTGTGTTTGAAAACCGAGTGAAGTGGCTGTGAATGGATGTAATTTTTTGAAGAGTTCGTTATCTTCGATATCCAGATACGCACTTTGATAGGCATCATAACTGAAGTTATCCCTCGTACCGACGATGAATTTTTCCAATGTGTCGTCCACAATTGTCCTGGTTGACAAGGTTTCTCCAGTGGAGGCGAGTGCTGGGTTGTTAATTATGGATTCGCCCGTGGCGGGGTCGATAGCAGTCTGAGAACTTGACCGGGTTATAATCCCCTGTTTCCATTTGTTTCCGACAATTTCGATATCCGCCCATTGCAGTAAACCTTCTATGTTGCCGGGTGCGTTTTTGCTTAACCAGAATCGGAAGTGTTGCACAAAAACAAGACTCGGCAAGCGGGAACCTGCTGGCGTAAATTTAGAGAGTGGAATACTAAGGAACATCCAACCATTTGCGTTTTTGCTTTTAACCCATTCCTTCGGAATCTCATTTAGTGGTATTGCCACCTCAAAGTATGCATCTATACTGTCCAATACACCATCACCGTTGAGGTCTTCGCTGTCCAGAATCTGGTTGCCTACACCGATAGATGTTCTTTCAAGCGGACCGTTGAGCCCCCATCCTACGTCCTCACCTGTATCCAGTGCCCCATTTCCACGATAACGATCGATGTCTGAGAGATTCTCCAGGTCTAAATCCAAGGCATCAACACTTCCGTCTCCATTTACATCGATTAGCGTTTCTGGAAGATCTTCGCTATCCAATCGTTCATCGGCATCTACGTCTTCGTTCACAACCCCAAGATTCAGGTGCAGGGTCACGTTATCATCGCCTTGGACGCGCATCCAGATTTCGACGAAACTGCGTTCTGAATAATCTACCCCAGAGGCTGAAAGACCATTTGAAAAGCCTCCCCATTCCGCAACGACATCTGTAAAATAATAGCCGACTTCCATAATGAGGCGCTCTTCGGTCGAAAGAGAGAGGGGTTGAATTGACGAGGCGGGTACGTCACGGTTCCGCATGTAGTTTCCTATTGCTTCCGTTTCGTTTTTGTCTTTCAGCACGACGTTAAAAATTGCTCTATTCTCGTCGGTCGGTATAACGCGGTAAGCGGTATCTCCATGAGTTCTTGGATCATTCTCCGATACGTGTGGCAGACTGCTTGGCTTCCAATTATATTTCAATGTCGGGATGGTCGTTGATTCCTTTGCGCCCTCCATACTATCAATGAGTGCGACACCAATACTATTTGGGTTGTTATGTGAATAAGCCGCTTCTCCACTGAAGTCAAGTGAGAGCGGAAGGTTTCTCATATTAATGAAGGGCAGCAGATTTAAAATGCCAGCAACGTTAAACTCTCTTCCAAAACTCGTATTTATATTGAATGCTTGCAAGCGGTTTGGAACACTGTTTACATCTGGTATTTCTGCAGGTTTTTGTCCGGTGTTCAGAATATAGCCCGTTGAGAGCGAAAATCCTTTTTGAAAAACGGGGTTAAAATAGTTCATCGAACCGCCATAACTACCGTAGGAGGTTCGCGATCGACCTCCTAAGCTGCCGTAACTGCCATAGCCTCCGCCAAAGCTACTACCACCGAATCCACCTCCGAAACCGCTTCTACCCATGCGAGAACTACTCCCAAAACCTCCTAAACCCCCGCTCCTCCGTTGTAATCCGCCTGACAGTCCCTGACCGAAGGCATCTGTTCCTTCACCAAGCATATCTGAGTCCATGGTTTGGAGACCACCTAACCGATTGAATCTATCCTCAAGGCTCTGTTCTCTCTCGGACTTGGATTCGGGTTTGTGCGTATACTCTAACCAGACACCCGCTACAGCTTGTTGTGATGAACCTCCAAAAGGTGTTTTTTCGAATTCCACAACGATCTCATCGAACTCGTCTAACTGCCTAAAGAATCGGATAGTGCCGACCTCATAAAGCATCATATAGTCGGTATCACGAGTCAAGAGTTGTCCGTTCAATCGGACCGTTTCGCTATTTGGAATTACAAACAAGCCCACGTTGTACGTTTCTGATTGATACGCGTAATCCGCAATAATTGTGTAGATTTGGGCATCTGTTCGGACACCTTCGAGATAGATATCGGTGTTGTTCAGTGAGTCGCGATAATCGTAATATGGATGACTTGGGTCTACGATTTCAAAGGGGTTTGTTGTGGGAAAACGGAGTAAACCTCTGTCGTAGTCTATAAACTGTGCATCCACAATACCGTCACTGTTTTGATCCAACCCAAAAATTGCGATGTAAGGGACAGAGCCAGCATTCGTCTGGAAGGTTTCACTCTGTCCTTGTCGAAGGATTATGAGTGTGAAATCGCGTGGATTAATGTTGCGGTTACCAAGACTGTAGACGTGAGCTGCCTCTTTACCGCGAAATCCCTTCTCTTTTAGCACTACGTAGCCGATTTCCTCACCTTCTTCGTCAATCCTTCCGTCTGCATTTTCGTCGATAAAGACGGTTTCAGTGTTACCAACGGTGCCACCACCGTCTCCTAAATATTCATACGCAACAACGATGGTATAGTTTGCGGAAATCGGAGATAGGAATTCGATTTCACCGGTTTCGTAGTCAATATTGTAGTCCTGACCAGAGAATTGTGGGTTAAAGTAGCCTCGACTCGTCCGTTTACCCCCCTGATTGTTTCCTACAACACCGTCGTCGATAAAAATTTGCTCACTCCCTGATTTGATGGGTAGATATGCGTCGTGCAGTAATCCGTTCGCATCTGTGTGGATATGATAGAACCGATTTTTGACGTAGTTGGTGTCCGGAATCTGAATCCCGCGCGGTCCATAACCATACCCACCGCCAGCGCGCCGGGACTGTCCGCGGAAAGTGCGTACCTCGCGTATTCCCTTGCTTCGAGAACCGAACGCGGTAAGACGGGTGTTTTTCCATTCAAAAACGCCTTCAAGTCCGAACAGATTCCGATTGATGTTCAGAAAACGGGTGTTCGGCAAACTGAGTGTGATGTCACCAAAGGAGATCGTTTTTATAATACTCTCGGGTGTGCCTTCGTACCAGATTTTGATCTTCTGTTCCTTTGTGCCGCCGATGCCGTATCCGCCTCCGTATCCACCGCCGTATCCGCCATATCCGCCTCCATAGCCACCACTACCGAAACCACTACCGCCAGCACTGTAGTCTACGGCGATATGCGTCCGTTGACCTACGCGACCATGTAGCCCGAATTGCTGTATCTGACGCAAATTAAAACCTGTTGCTCGCGGTGTCCCACCACTACCATATCCACCGCCATAACTTGAGCCATAACTTGAGCCATAACTGCTGTAACTACTCCCATATCCTGAGCCATATCCACCACCGCCGCCGAAGCCGCTACTGCCGTAGCCGAAGTCTTCGTAACCATAAGATGAGGTGAGTCCCAAGTCGAGTCCTGATGAGTAGCCACCGTAGCCACCGCCATAACCATAACCACCGTATCGGTTCAGATCTCCATCACCGAAGTAGTGGGTTTTGTTCGCCTCTACAGTTACAGATTGTAAGCCTGTTATCCTGAGATTGGAATCCATCGGGAGGGCGATCCCTTTTTCATCCCGTTTCGGCTTCGGTTTCCAGTTATAGAGTTTATTGAGATCGGTTAAATCGGGGGGATTCCGCCATCTTCGGAGGCTGTCAAGGTAGGGTTGTATGAGCGGGTCTTCCTCCGCTGCCTCGTCAGGAACCTCGATGTGTTCGTCTTCCTCTTGCCAGATAAAGTGCTTTGATTCGCTATCGTTGTCGAACGGGTTGCGGGTAAATAATCCGAATTCAGTGGAACGTTGATTTTTGGGTGGTGTTTCAGACACATCAGAATCAGGAGTAGGGGCGAGATTGTCAGGTGTTGCAGAGGTTGTTTGCGTTTGCTTTTTCGGTTCGGTTTCTTCTTCAGCAATACGACTTACGACAACTTCAGACGTTGAACAGAGGACGATGATAAGAGTGATCCCAGTTTTTAACAGCAGGTTTTGCTTTTTTAAGGTTAACTGGTCTACAAAATTCGACAAAAAATGTATCTGCACGTATATCCCTGATTTTTTCGTATTAACTACATTTCTGTGGAGACTCAGACCGCGGCGTGATAAGCCTTATAAAAGCTGTCTATTTGCAGTAATACGGGATTAAAATTGAATCTTGATTGCAAACGAAAAATAAACGCTTTCTGTTTACATAAGTTTTATAGTTGTCAGTTTTCAGTTAAAGAGGATGTTGTTAAACCCAGCACTCTCTTAACTGAAAGCGCAGCGACTGACAACTACTAAAAACGCTATCTCTCTTTAAGATGTCCCCACGTCACAGTTAGTTTCCCTGCGGCTTCCACTGCTTGGAATTGTTTCGTGAGTCCTTCCATCACTTCCTCGAGTTCATCTTCATCGAGTGCTATGTTGTAAACAGCGACCTCATCAATGATACCTTTCAACGGTCCATTGTTGCCATCGGGCCCTTGCGCTCCGATAATCAAAGGTGCGTTACTTGTTGCGGGTTTGCCAGCGGCTCCCCGTGGATTAAATTGTTCGCCGTCAACGTAAGGGATGAGATGCTTCTCGTCATATACCCCCGCGACGAAGTGCCACTTATTGTCAGTGACGATTTTGCTGGCGACTTGTAGGTCTTGCGCACCCGCTGGGAGCGTAAACCCAAACGTCATCACACCCGGACGAATCCACATCGTATAGTTTCGATTTGGCCACGTTTCTTTGCCGACGATGACTTGGTACGGCTCGACAATCTTAGGAACTTTTACCCATGCTGTCATTGTCCACTGTCTGAGATTCATGACATCTTCATGTGGCACGCGGACATGCCCACCATCAAATTCGAGAGCGGACTCAAATTTCCCATCAGCCCATGCCACTTCGCCAATAATTTCACCATGGTGTCCGTTTCCTGATACGTCTTTGACAATATTGCCATTTCCTTCATCAAAGAGCCATACCCCTATCACTTCAGCGGTGGCACCTTTTAGTTCACCAGCAACGCTGAAATACCAAAAAATGCTCACCAGAAGCATCAAACCTGTTAGGCTTTTCATGTTGTCGCCTCCCGTAATTATTTGTTGACTTCTTCTCTATTTTAGCAGATTCAGTGCGAAACTGCACATTTTTTTCTCTTGACATCTTTGACGCCGTTAAGGTAAGATAATGGATATTTCGAGTAATGGAGGAAATATTGTGCGAAAATTGTCTGTTTTGGCGGTAGTTTTTTTAATAGCTATCGCAGTGATATTTGCCCCTGTAAGCGATGCGGCAATTGATACCAAAAACATCGTCGGCGTGTGGCTCTTTGATGAGGTCAATAACAAAGATATGTCTCCCGATTCTACTGAGAATGGCAATGATGCTGAATTGCTTAAAGGTGCCGAATTGGTAGATGACGGAAAATTTGATAAGGCATTGAGTCTTTCCGGTGATGACGAGTTTCAGATTGCAATGGTCGAGACATCAAAGAGTTTGGACAGTTGTGCTGAAGAATATACCGCTACGACGTGGGTGAAACTCAAGAAAAAAGAGAAAGTCGTTTTGGGTGGTTGCTGTAACGACGACCATGCCATCATTAATTTCCAATATAATTGCTTACTGAACATCTTCGGACCCGGACGCGGTGGCGGGCACGGTAAAGTTGAGATCGGCAGTGATCAACTCGCACCGGCATGGGTCGCCGGTCCAACAGTCGTCAATGACGATGAATGGCACCACATCGCTTTCACCTACGATGGAAAAAAGATGATAGCCTATATAGATGGTAAAGTTGATGCACAAGCCAATACGGGTGGTGTTTTTGGATTGACCGGGCAATCACTCCAGATTGGTGGAATGGCGGATCAGCGACCTGCATGGGGGCTTATGGATGACGTGGGTGTCTTCAATACCGCGTTAAGTGAAGCTGATGTTAATGACATCATGAGCGAGGGGCTTGGTAAACTCTTTGGGTTTACGCCTGTATCACCAGAGGGTCGTTTGACAACAGTGTGGGCACGCGTAAAGTCGGATCATTAGTATCACTGACGAGGGTGAGTGTTATCGATTGTCGGTAGGAGCGGCGAAATCGGGAATCGGAGTGTTTTTGCTTGAGGTTTTTGATAGGTGTTTCCGTTACCTCAATTTCCCCTCCTACAACCAAAAACGTAGCCTGCATTCTCACTGCGAAGCAGGCGCAGGCGACTCGAACGCGAAAATCGTCAAAACATAAATTGCGTCATTACTCCGCAAGGAATATTAAAAGAATGTCAAAGTATCGGAGTGCGATTATTGGCTGTGGGGGTAGAGCTTATGGTCATGCGAATGCCTATCAACACATATCGAACGGCGAGTTAGTCGCGTGCGCAAACCGTTCGGATGTCGCCCGACGTGAGAAATTCGCGGAGACCTTCGGTATCACTGGCTATGCAGATGCTGAACAGATGCTCCGTACAGAGCAACCTGATTTAGTTCACCTCGTCGCAATGCCCGACCAGTGGCGTGAACTTATGCCGATGGTATCAGAATTGGCGGTGCCGGCGTGCCTCGTTGAAAAACCTATTGCCTGTGGTGTCGCAGATTGGCGTTTTCTATGTGAATTGGAAGCGAAAACCTCTACAAAATTTGGAGTTGGCAAACAGTATCGGTGGCATCCCGACTTCACCAATTGCCGACAGGCAGTGGAGAGCGGTGAATTGGGAAAGATTCGCTTTTTAGATTTTTCGTGTGGTATGAACCTCACTGCCCAAGGCACGCATATCATTGATTGGGCGATGTCCCTAAACAATGATTCGCCTATTGTCAGAGTCTTCGGCACTGCGAACGGTGCTGAGTCGCTTGATAGTGACTACCTTGCTCCCGATACATCATCGTGTCAGGTCTTGTTTGAAAACGGTGTCTATGGATTCTGGAACACCGGTTTTACCTCTCCGCGCGTCATAGACGATGATGCTATCTACAAACACTGTCGCGTTGCCGCCTATGGCGAAAACGGACACATCCTCTTTGAAGAATTTAGTAGGTGGGAAATCGTCACTACCCGGTTAACCGAGGGTGGCGTGCAAACCCCCGATTCTTGGCGCGCAAAAAACGATCTCGCGCAAGCCAATCTAACGCAGGCGATGTTCGACTGGATTGAAGACGATACCCGTCCGGTCGAAACAAATCTAAAACTCGCATTGCACCAGTTCAGTGCAGTTTTGGGAATTTATGCGAGTGCTACTTCTCACAAGCCGATTGACCTCCCTTTTGACCCTCCCGCAGATTTGGATTTACAGCTTCGCAAAGTTTTGGAATGTTCCTGACGTCGCGCCCTGTGTGAAAATTTGACAAATTCTTCATTTTGTGCTATACTATTAACGGTTTCGCTTGTAAGCCTATCTTAGGAAAGCACAGTAATTTCTGCCTCGCAGTGAGGGTTGGGAGTGCTACTTTGTCTGTTGTAAATACAGCGTTTTCAGAACCGGCTATCCACATCGCGCCATCTGTGATGTGTGCGGATTTATGCAACTTGGAATCGGATATTCGGGAATTAGAAACCGCTGGCGTTCATATGCTCCATTTTGACTTGATGGACGCGCATTTTGTCCCGAATATGCCCATCGGACTTGCACTTATTCAGCAATTACGCCCAAAGACAGACTGTGCTTTTGACATTCACCTCATGGTAGAAAATAACGATTTCTTTGTGGATGCGGTCGCTGAGATTGGTGTTCAGCAGGTAGCTGTTCACGTTGAGTCAGCAACGCATCTTGATAGAACGTTATCTCTGATTCAAGCACATGGGATCAGGGCGGGAGCAGCTCTCAACCCAGCAACGCCGCTCTCCGCGTTGGCTTATGTTCTGGAACGACTCGATTTTGTGCTGATTATGACGGTGAATCCTGGATTTGCGGGACAGAAGTTAGTACCAGCGACCCTCCGAAAAATCGCGGAATGTCGTGCTTTTTTGAACGAACGCGGTGTCGATTTACCTATTGAGGTTGATGGCAACGTGAGTTTTGAGAATATCCCCAAAATGGTATCTGCAGGTGCAGATATCTTAGTCGGCGGAACCAGTAGCGTTTTTCAAAAATCGGGTTCACGGCTTGAGAACGTTCAGCGAGCACAGAAAGCGATTGCACTGGGGCTCTCAGAGAGAGGAAACGGGCGGTAAGCGTAGGCATTTCTTCAGCGAAGTAATACCCTAAAGTGAGCAAATAAGCCGACAACGGAAGTTTATGACGCTTCAACGAGAGTTGTTAAGGCACGAATGGTTGATTTAACGCCTCGCGTTCAGATAAAAGTATGATGGAAGCACTTGTCCTCCACGGAATTGGAGATTTACGATTAGAACATATTCCAGTGCCATCTATTGCTGAAGGCGAGGTGCGCGTCCGAATTGGGTTCTGTGGGGTCTGCGGTTCCGATATTCCGAGAATCTTTGTCAAAGGCACTTATAGTTTTCCAACGGTTTGTGGGCACGAATTCGCTGGTGTTGTGGATACGTGTGGTCCTGGGGTTGAAGATTTTGCTCCAGGGGATCCCGTCGTCGTCTTTCCATTGCTCTGGTGTGGCACGTGTCCGGCGTGTGAACAGGGAAAATATGTTCAATGTCATGATTATGACTATCTCGGTTCACGTAGCGATGGTGCCTTCGCTGAATTTGTGGTCGCGCCGACAGCGAATTTGATACCTGTGCCACACGGAGTGACGCTGGAAGAGGCATCGATGACGGAACCTGCCGCAGTCGCACTGCACGCACTCCGTCGTGTTCAAACCTCGCTCGCTGGAAAGGTGATCGCTGTGTTCGGTGCCGGTCCTATCGGGTTAATGGTAGCACAATGGGCAAGAATAATGGGGGCAGCAGAGGTATTTCTTTTTGATATCGTTGCGGAGAAACTGGAACTGGCGAAGCGACTCGGTTTCGATAAGGTTTTCAATAGCGCGACTGAAGAACCAATTGAGGTCGTGAATGCCCTGACTGATGCAAAGGGGGCACATGTTTGTATTGAGGCGGCGGGGGTTCCTGCTACCTATCGGAATGCCCTGGGGAGTGTTGGACGCGGAGGGAGTGTCGTTCTACTCGGGAATCCTGCTGCAGATGTGACGCTACCGGCACCTCTTATCTCGCAATTAATGCGACGTGAGGTGTCCGTCTTTGGAACGTGGAATTCTGATTACAGTGCGGCAGGGAACGATGATGACTGGCGGACTGTCCTCCAAGCGGTTGCCGCTGGTATGCTAACGCT
Organism: Candidatus Poribacteria bacterium; assembly: GCA_026713385.1. Lineage (GTDB taxonomy): Bacteria > Poribacteria > WGA-4E > WGA-4E > WGA-3G > WGA-3G. The sequence continues at coordinate 17,048 of JAPOOP010000739.1, forward strand.
TACGCCTCTAATAACGCACAAAGTCCCGCTGGTTGACAGTACTGATATGTTACATAAGATGCGAGACAAAACTGAATTTTACGCAAAAGTCTTGATTCATCCATAAGGAAAAATTGAAAAACCGCAACCCTATTTCTCTATAACCAAAACCCGTAGCCTGTAATGAAATGGAAGAGTTTTTGCGAATCAACGCTGAATGCGCGTGTTGCCTCGCAGTGAGAGTCAGCGGGGAGTTTCTTCAGATTTGAGGAACGAACTTCATAGTTTTAACGCCTGCCATTTAACCGCAAGGAATAATTAAAAAATGAAAGCGGCTATACTTGAAAGTCTTGATAACTTAAGTGTGCAAGAGGTGCCTGAACCCGAAATTGACGATGATGCCGCGTTGATGCGCATTGAAGCCGTCAGTATATGTGGCTCTGATGTTCGTATTCTCCATCACGGTAACCCAAGAGTCAAACCACCCACCATCATTGGACATGAAAACTCCGGTGTCATCGTTAAAACAGGCAAAAATGTGACGCGCGTCAAAGAAGGCGATCGAGTTTCAATCGGTGCTGATGTCCCCTGCGGGCAGTGTCATTGGTGTCGAGATGGACTCGGAAACAACTGTGACATCAACTACGCCATCGGTTACCAAATCCCCGGAGCCTTCGCAGAATATATGAAACTGCCCCGTCTCGTTTTGGAGGAGGGACCTGTTACACCATTTGATGCGACGCTGAGCTTCGATGAAGCCGCACTTGCGGAACCGCTCGCGTGTGCTATCAATGGGCTTGAACTCGTTAACATGTCTCTTGGGAAGACCGTTGTCATTATCGGTCTTGGACCGATTGGATGTATGATGATTGACCTCGCTCGAGTTATGGGCGCAACGAAGGTTATTGGTGTACAACGGAGCAAACTCCGAATGGAGATTGCAAAGTTCTATGAAGCAGATACTTATATTGCGTCCGAAGAGGAAGACGTAATTGAGAGATGCAAGGAGGAAACAGGGGGCGAAGGCCCCGATATCGTCGTTACCACGTGTGCTTCCGTTGAAGCACATGAACAAGCAGTTGAAATGGTAGCGCACCGGGGGTACGTCAATCTGTTTGGTGGATTACCGAAGACGATGCGTCCAATGAGTGTTCTCTCCAATGTTATCCACTATAAAGAGTGTTTTGTCACAGGTTCACACGGATGTGTGCCACGACACCATGAGTTGGCAGTCCGACTTCTTGAAAAAGGGTTAATCCGTGTGAAACCCCTCATCACACACCATTTTCCGCTTATTGAAATCGACAAAGCGTTTGAGGCAATGGAATCCCGACAAGGGATGAAGGTAGTGATACACCCACATCAGGATGAGGGAAGAAGGACGTAATGCACGATTTTTCACGATTTATTCGAGACATACCCGATTTTCCAAAAGCGGGTATTATATTTAAAGATATTACCCCACTTATCGGAAATGCAAATGCCTTTCATAGAGTGCTTGATGAGTTCGCGCTTCGTTATCAATCTGAAAAGATTGATGTTGTTGCTGGAACTGAGGCGCGCGGTTTCATTTTCGGTACTGCACTCGCTTATCGGTTCGGGAGCGGTTTTGTTCCTATCCGAAAAAAAGGCAAGTTACCTTATGAAACACACCAAGCGGCTTATGATCTTGAATACGGGCAGGATACGCTTGAAATTCATCGAGACGCATTTCCGAAGGACAGCCGAGTTCTGATATCTGATGATCTCTTGGCAACTGGAGGGACACTGGCAGCATCAGTGGATCTGGTTGAAAGGCTGGAAGGCAAAGTCGTGGGCATTGCTGTTTTGATCGAGTTACTGGAACTCAAGGGTAGGGAGAAGGTTCCGAACCACGATATTTTTTCGCTCATTAAATATTAGGATGAACACGTGCGCCTGTAGCTCAGGGGATAGAGCAGGGGCTTCCTAAGCCTCGTGTCGGGGGTTCGATTCCTCCCAGGCGCGTTTTTAACGATGGGGTCCCGACTGCCCTTCATGCTATTAACGGGAAATAACGTCAAAATTTCCAATTTACTTCAACGAACCGCAAGGAAAAATTAAAAAATGTACAGATTCAGTGTCTGGAAAATAGTTTTAATCCTCGGGGTCTTTCTGTTTTCCGTGCTATACCTTATCCCTACCCCGGAGAACTTTTACAATCCGTTGTACGGAAACCTACCGCTTTGGATGCAGGAAAAACTCCCACCCTTTGAAGTCACTGAAGACAACGCTTTGAGGGTAAACCTCGCTGAAGTCGAGTACCCCGAAGGAATCAACTTCCAGGATGCCACCTTTGAACTTCAGGATGTCTTCCGAGTCCACTTAAGGAAACTTGAGCTTGAAGAGACGCGTGATTATGAATTTGATACCACTGAAGCACGCGAATTTTATGTTCGGCTCACGTCAGAAAAAGCACTTCAGAACCCACGCGCAACACTTGACAATTTGCACCTGTACGGCAGTCTCCCAACAGTCCTTCGGCGACTCATACCCGATACTCGATTGAAGTTGGGGTTGGACCTCAAGGGGGGAGTACACCTCGTCCTTGAGGTAGATTTGGAAGCCTCCAAAACAGAACTGCTCCGTGAACACACCCTTTCGATTCCCGAACGGCTTCGCACAGACGATGTTTTATGCCGAGAAGTTAAACAAGTAGAAGGACAAAACACACTAAATGTATTCGTCGGGATCCCTTCCAGACTCCGGTCGAATGCTAATGAAAAGGCGGAATATCTCGATAAAGCCCAACGTCTTCTCAATGAAATCGAATTTTTTGAAGATGCACAGGTCAGTGCCGAAACAGAGACGCAAACTACGTATCAGCTAACACTCAGTGAACGAGGTATTCAGAATTATAGTGAACAGGCGATCGAGCAGGTGCTTATTGTCTTACGAAACCGCGTTGATGCATTCGGTGTTTCAGAACCCTCTATCCGACGAGAGGCGAATCACCCAAGAATCATTGTTGAACTCCCCGGTGCCAAAGACTCCTCGAAGCCGTTACAAATCGTTAAGACCATGGGCAGGCTTGAGTTTAAACTTGTTGAGAAATCACCGACGGGTGGAAGTTTGTGGAGCGGAACTTCGGATACACCGATACCTGATAGTATCCCGGATGATAGTGAAGTTCGCTATCACTACGAAACCGGCAATTGGTACGTGATTAAAAGCCCTGTTCTCCTGAGTGGTGACCGCATCAACGATGCTGGACCTTCTACAGGCAGAACCAGTTTTGACATCGTCGTTTCAATGAGTTTTGATAGTATCGGCAGACGCAAATTCGCGCAGGTCACAGGTGAGCATATTGGAGAACATTTGGCGATTCTTCTTGACGGTAGGGTGCAATCTGCGCCTGTCATCCAGGATCAGATTATCGGAAACGCCATTATCCAAGGAAATTTTACCTATGAGGAGGCGAGTTACCTATCCAATATCCTGAAAGCAGGCGCGTTTCCAGTGGGGGTCCAGATTGCCGAGGAACGTACCGTCGGCCCGACGCTTGGGCAGGAGTCCATCAACGACGGGGTCCTTGCTGCACTCATCGGGTTAGGCGGGGTTCTCATTTTCATGATGATTTACTACCGTTTATCTGGAATTGTTGCTATTGTTGCGCTGGTCTTTAATATGTTCATCATCCTTGGCGCATTGGCCGGTTTTGGTGCGGCGTTGACACTACCGGGGATTGCCGGACTTGTCCTGACGATCGGTATGTCTGTTGATGCGAATGTGTTAATCTTCGAGCGGATTCGGGAAGAATTGCGGACCGGCAAAACCGTCTGGTCGGCTATCACGAATGGCTATCAACGCGCATTTATAACGATTTTAGATGCCAATCTTACGACTTTCTTTACCGCACTCGTTCTCTATCATTTCGGGACGGGTCCGATTAAAGGGTTTGCGATAACGCTTGGTATCGGTATCCTCGCGAGTATGTTCACGGCGATTATTGTCACACGTGAGATATACGGTTTGACGATTGGAAATAGAGACGTTCAAAAACTCAGCATTTAATGGTTTTTTAACAATCGGGTTTTCGCCCTGTGCTCCGCTTCGCTTACGCGCAGGTTTTCGCTCGTTCTGTAGGTACTTCTTAGAACCGGAGCCGTAGCCTGCAACGACGGCGCAGGCGACTCGAACACGAAGAACGTCAAAGTCTGAATCCACCTCATTACTCCGCAAGGAATAATTAAAAATCCGCAAGGTATAATTAAAATATGGAATTACTTAAAGATACAAACTTCGATTTTATCAGCAAACACCGGGCCGGTTTCGTTTTCTCAGCGGTAATCATCGCTATCGGTTTGATTTTCCTCGTGATTCATCAGGGACTCAATTTCGGAATTGATTTCCGAGGAGGCGTTAAGATTCAAGCCAAATTCAACGGGGCGGTCACTCAAGCCGAGTTGCAAGCCAAACTCACTGAAGTCGGCTATGAACGTGCCACAATCCAGATAGATGCCAGCAAAAATGAGGCGTTCGTTTCTATGGGGCATCGTCCTGAATTTCAGCGACAGGGCACAAGCGTCGGAAGAATTCTCACAGATGCCTTACTTGAGGGTGGAGACGGTTGGCAGGCACTCCCCGGCGGTGTCAATATCTCTGAAGTCCTCCCCAGTGTTGGTCGCGACCTTAAATTAGCGGCACTCTGGTCGGTGCTTGGCGCGATTGCTATCTTATTAGTGTATATCTCTTGGCGATTTGAGTTCCGTTTTGCCATCGGCGCAATCGCCGCGCTTGTCCACGATATCCTTATTACCTTGGGTGTCTTTGCCGTTCTTTCAAAAGAAATTAATCTACCAACTGTTGCCGCATTCCTCACGATTATCGGCTATTCGCTCAACGATACAATCGTCGTATTCGACCGCATTCGGGAAAATACACAGTCCTTGCGCGGTACTGACTACGTTTCAGTTTTAAACAGAAGTATCAATCAGTCGCTGAGTCGAACCGTTATCACCTCTTTGACAACGTTGTTTGTTGTTCTGGTTATTTTTGTCATCACTGGTTCTGGCGAGGAAATTAACACGTTCGCCTTGGCACTCATCGTCGGTGTATTGGTAGGTACATACTCTTCAGTATTCATCGCGAGTCCGATTCTGTATCTCTGGAATCGCGGACGACCGCAAGAAGCTTAATAGTTGTCGGTTTTCAGTTATCAGTTTTCAGTTAAAGAGGAACTCTGTAACAATCCATCACTCTGTGGATTACGCCAAGTTTGGGGGGTTGTTACAAGCATCTCTTAACCGATGACCGACAGCCGATAGCCTCTTTGCTGAAAGCCATTTATATGAAAATATTGGTCTTAAGTCCTTACACAACAGGGCAAAAATATAAGCCCGATAACCTCCTCCGAGGTGAAGATTGCGGTTCGTCTGAGCACCTTGCGCGGCGCATCAAAGAACTCTGTGGTTACAACGATGAAGGTTGGTATCATGAAAGTAGAGACTACAGCGCGCCCGCTGGAGAGATGTTCACG
>JAPOOP010000272.1 GCA_026713385.1 Candidatus Poribacteria bacterium
CCATCGTGCTGTTTGGCTGAAACCGCAATCTGGTGTAATCGCGAGTTTTTCAGGACGCACATGTTTGAGGGTTTCGCGGAGCAGTGCTGCGACATCCTCAGGTGTTTCTACATAGTAGTTTTTAACGTCGATAAGCCCAGCAGCGAGTTCTTTGTCGTTCGGAAATTCGCTCCATAACGCGATTTCTGCCATTTCACGGTTCGCGAATTCCAGGGCAAGTTGATCGAAATCTGCGTCTAAAATATACGGAAAGAGCGGACGATACGAACGTTTCCCGACGGCTCTGCCGCGATAGTTCCCAAAACAGATATGCAGTCCGATCTTTGCCGAGACACCTTCAACAGTATGATTGAACAGTTTAACGAACTCTTCAGGACGATCCGGATAAACCGCGTAAGAGGGTTCATCTAACTGGATGAATTCTGCACCAGCGGCGACGAGTTGGCGGAGTTCTGTATTGATAATCTCCGCACACGCGTAGGCGACTTCAAGACGTTCTTTATAAATACCACCCGTCTGGATTCGTCCAGAGAGCGTGAACGGACCGGGACACGTCACCTTGAGCGGTTTCGTCGTCTCTTTTTTCGCGAATTCAAATTCTGCGAGGATACCGAGACCATCGGGAGCCGCAAGCGGAACGGAAGGCAACCATTTGCCGCGTTGATCGTGTCCGTCAGGTCCCTGTGTTCTGGGAGCGGGGAGTTCTTCTAACCCGGTGAGCCGTTCATAGAATCCAAGCACGAAGTCTTGTCGGCGCATCTCACCCTCTGTGATGATGTCAACGCCGGCGCGTTCTTGGTCAGCAATGGCGGCGCGGACGGCATCGTCGAAGGTTTCGTTAATGTCGGTTTCACCGAGTTCTCCGCGTCCGATTGCTTCTAATGTCACGCACAACCAACTCGGTGGTGCGTAGCTTCCGATAGTGCTGGTGGGTATCAAAATATCCGTGTCTTGCATCAGACTCCTCTGTTTTTGCCTAATAGGTTCGCGAGTTCAATTCAGGCTGATTTCCTCGCACATCCACTCGTGGTTTTTGCATCGGTGATGTCATCTTCACTATTATTGGTTCGTTGAATGGTCTTCTTGGTTTGGCGTGAAGCTGCCTCACTTTGCAAGTAGGCAATATAGCGATCTATATCATGATCGAATTTCTCGGAGATCTTGTTACGAATGCGTCGGATATCCTCGACAATAGGAGAATTTTTAATCATTGGAGCCTCCAACTAATTGGTTTGGCGTAGTAATTATTGGGACATACAATCCCAATGCTGTATTCACAATCCGGATATGCTGGAACTTATTCGGGTTAGCCAAGTGTTTACAGTTCCATGTTAGCAGGTAATCACATTTGTGGTACGAGGCAAGTGCCAAGTGTAAAGCATCTCCAAGGGGGCCCTGTGGCATGAGTTTTCTTGTGATGTAAGTGTTAACAATATCCCGAACTTCATTACCAATTTCGACTTGTGGAACTTTGCCTATTAAAGAGAGAGCAGATTGCGAATATTGAAAGTCTGGATCAGATAATTCGTTAACAACTCCTTCACTGACTATTACATTATATTCGTTGCTAATGTGGTCCCACCAAAGACGGGACCAATGACGCTGCGCGGCAGAGACAACATCGTCTCTCTCCTCAAAGTACGCACCAATAACGGATGTTTCAACATAGACTTTTGATGGCATACGTACTTCCTTAAAACTATCTTTTTCACAATAGCCGAAACCTAAATCTGCTTGGAACAACTATGAAAGTGCGGTCTTACTATTTCCTAACCCCCAACGTTTGCGTAGAAGAACGGCGGCATTGTCAAGGCAACGACATCGTCTTCCCCAGAGATTTCACGCGCCATCGCGAGCGCATCATCTAAGTTTTTCGCCCAGTCAACACCGAGTCGTTGCGCGACTCTCGGTTCCTTCGGACCGACAAGAATCACTTTCGCGAGATATTTCAGCGGATATGTTGCCCAATACCAGACAGTGAACGGATGGAAACCGTGGTGCGCGAACTTGTTCCGATAGCAATCGATAAAATACTCGTCTTTTGCGTATTTTTCCTGAAATTTCTGCTGCATCTCAAAAGGTTCTGTCGTTTCGGCGAGGACTTCATCGTAAAACTGTTTATAGGCGACGTGATACTCCTCATGAAAGATCTCGTAGGTCGGGTTCATGATGATAACAACACCGTTCTTTTTGATGATGGGTTTGTTATAGAACCAGTTGAAGACGTAGCCTAAGACATCGCTCACCACCAAAACCGGGTTGATACGCGCATCAACGGCGTACGGACTCATATCAGGAAGTCCGAACACCAACGTGCTAAACTGTCGCGGGATGTCTATTGCCAACTGATCCTTCATTGACACTAACGTTTTCGCATGGACGGCATCAATGTCGCCTGCGTTGATTTGTATCGGTTCATAGTCCGTCTGGACGCTCTTGAGAATATTGTAACGCAACGATTCAGGCAGGAGCGATAGCGTCGCCGGTGTGAAGGTTTTTAGGACCCTCTCTGCGATGTTGCAATCGC
>JAPOOP010000270.1 GCA_026713385.1 Candidatus Poribacteria bacterium
ACGGTTCGGATTCGGATCGAACGAATCTTCATGATGGGCAGTGGCAAAGCGTGGCGCTGTGACGGCGGCTTCAGGTAACATGTCAAACTCAATGAAATCGAGCAGTAAATTCATTGCCGCTTGATCTTGCAGATCACCACCCGCAACACTGATCGCTAAAATCGGGGCACCGTCTTTGAGAACGAGTGTCGGGGTCAGCGTGATTCTCGGACGCTTTCCTGGCTGGATACAGTTCGGATGCCCGGGGGTTGTATTGAGACTGCGTAAACGGTTACCATAACTGACACCTGTCGGTCCCACCATACCTCCCGCATGATAGACGTTAGCACTCGGTGTCGCAGAGACAACATTCCCCCATCGGTCAGCGACTGCACACGTCGTCGTTCCACCCACTCCGGGTCGAAATACACCATTCGCCTTTAGCGGTTCCATGTTATCCACATCACCGGGTCTCGCTTCGTGCGATGCTTTCTGCATATCGATTAGGGGCTGACGGATCTCAGTATAGGCGTCCGAAAGCAATGCCGCCATCGGAACATCTACAAATTCTGGATCGCCGTAGTAGGCATCGCGGTCAGCCATCGCCAATTTGAGTGCTTCCGTAACCGCATGCACGTAGTCCGCCGAGCAGTTCCCCATCGCTTTGAGATCAAACCCTTCCAGTAGACGCAGTGCTTGACAAAGATAGGGACCTTGTGTCCAAGGACCGCACTTGTACACCATATACCCTCTATACGCCACTGCTACAGGGTCTTCAACAAACGTAACATGGGCAGCGAGGTCTGCCTTACGGAGAAACCCACCTTTGTCAATGTAAAAACCTTCTAAGGCATCGGCAATATCGGTATCAGCCCCGTTCCGTCCGTAGAAACGATCGCTTGCGGCTTGGATTTTTTCCGAACGGCTTCCGGACGTTTTCTGTTCCGACTCGACCATCCGACGCAAGGTAACCGCCAAATCAGGATGCCAATCTGCCTCACCAGCATCCAGTAGTGCCAGTGTGGGTGATACGATCTCCTCAAATGTCTTTGTGCCATACAACTTGAGTGTGGTCGTGCAGAGATCCACAACCGATGGGACGGGTGCCATTTTGATGTCGCCATTCGGGATTTCGTTTTCCATGTACCAATCAATAGCATCTTGGGAAAGCGGAGCACGTCCCTGTCCGGAGAGGGATTTTACTTCCTGTTTTTCCGAGTCAAAGATAAGGAGCGGCACCTCACCCCCAATAGAACAGGCACCGTGGTCTGTAACATTAAGCGCAAGAATCGTTCCCGCGGCTGCGTCCGCCGCATTTCCGCCCGCTTCCAGAATTTCGATTCCTGCTGCGACTGCTTTCGCGCCACCCGCAGCAACAACGCCGGTTTCACTAACAGCACTCCAACCAATTTCTTGAGTATTTGGCATCGGTTTCTCCTTTACTTAAGCCTCAGAGATAGTTCGGATTTCCTTCTTTACATGGGAGCATAGCATAAATTTTCATCTTGTGCAACTTCTAATAGTAATAGAGCAGATTCGTTTAGTTTTCGACTTTCCGTCAGTGAGGTGGGAGAAATCGCGACCAGAGGTCGTTCCTACAGAAGAGAATAAGAGTCGGGAATCGGGGTGTTTTGCTGGGGCGTTTCCACCCTCCTACAGGAAAAAATGATCCTATTAACAGAGCAAAGCCATTCAGCTTTTATATTTACTATAAGTTTATTATATTTTCACATTCGTTTTTTACAAAAAAGGGCATATTGCGTTTTGGCGACCCACGGCACACCTATGTCCGTAAAAACCTCCGTGAAAATGCATGTTCCTAACACGGGTTTATCGTAAAATCAGTAATGACTAATTTTAATCTTCATTTTCAGAGTGACTTTTTTCAAACCGCCTCTCAAAACCTCCGAGAACCCAGTCACCGTCTATGTTTGAGACTTTTTTAAAATCCACCCTTTTTCAGATTTTACTCTGAATACTCTGAAACTTACAACAGTTTCTTTTCTATATTTCTGAGCCGTGTCTCTGTGATCACAACCTTACTGACCCTTAACTGACAGTTGCTGAGTTCTGACAACTGAATGACTCTGATTAACAGAGTTTTATGGGTTGAATAACAGGAGGAATTCGGTTAAAATACTATTTAAATAGCGAATTCAAAAGGGAAAAATATGTCTAAATACAGGATTGCGGTAATTCGAGGAGACGGAATTGGGGTTGAAGTGATGGAGGAAGGGCTCAAGGTCCTCAATGCCATCGCCGACAGGTATAACATCGAATGGGACTTTGTGGAGTTTCCTTGGGGCTCAGACTACTATTTCAAGCACGGACAGATGATGCCAACAGATGCGCTTGATACCTTGGCGGCGTTTGACCAGATTTATCTCGGCGCAGTCGGACACCCCGATATCCAAGACCACGTTACGCTCAATGGACTTTTGCTGCCTATCCGACGTAGATTCGATCAGTACGTCTGTGAACGACCCAGTGTTCTTTATCCGGGCATTAACACACCACTGAAGGACAAAGACGCCTGGGATATTGATTTAGTAGTGATAAGGGAGAACACAGAAGGGGAGTATGCCAATGTCGGGGGGTTCCAGTACCAAGGGTTTCCCGAAGAGGTCGGTGTGCAGGTCGGTGTTTTTACACGCCACGGTTGCGAGCGCATTATCACCTATGCTTTTGAACAAGCCCAGGCACGAGATAAAAAGCGCAAAGTTACTTCAATCACCAAGTCGAACGCGCAAGGCTACGGTATGATCGTATGGGATACAGCCTTCGAGCGAGTCTCTGAAAAGTATCCCGATATAGAGACGGAATCGTTGCTTGTGGACGCGGCATGCATGGATTTCGTGCGGAGACCCGAGGACTTTGATGTCGTCGTCGCCAGCAATCTGTTTGGGGATATTCTCACGGACATCGGCGCGATTATCACCGGAAGTATGGGGTTGGCACCGAGTGGCAATATTGACCCGCAACGTCGATTCCCATCAATGTTCGAGCCGGTTCACGGAAGCGCCCCGGACATCATGGGAAAGGATATCGCGAATCCACTGGCGACAATTATCTCTGGTTCGATGATGTTGCGCTTCATGGGTGAGGTGGAAGCGGCGGAAACGATAGATGCGGCTGTACTGCAGGTCGTCGAGGACGGCAAGACCCTCCCATCGGACCTTGGGGGTCAATCCACGACCTCACAAGTCGGTGCTGCTGTGGTGAATGCGCTCGGATGAATAAAATCGTCGCATTATCTAAGAGGTGGCTGATGAATGGGCAAGACTCTTCACAATTCAATCCTGAAAACTATGCGTTACCGCTGAAGGGGCACGTATACTGTAAAATTTTATTTCATGAAGTCTTTCTACCCGTCTTAAAAGAACGTTTTCCGGATGTCCTTCCTCGACTCAGTGCTGGAATCATCGGAGTAGGCTCTGACGTTCTCGGTGCCGATGACGAACTGTCACGCGATCACGACTGGGGACCAAGCAAATGCCAACTCCTGCTGTCGGAACAGGATCTTGCAGCGTATGGCTCTTCTATTTCTCAGGCTCTGGAGGCGGCTATTCCAGATACGTTTTTAGGAATTGACACAGCCACATTGCGACCTAAGACAATACGGATAAGCACCATCGACACAGTCTATCGCGATTTCCACGAATCTGCCCATCCACCGGTGACGATCGAGGAATGGGCTGCCGCTGATGACAACGACCTCTGCTATGCGTCGTCTGGTTTTGTTCTCTACGACCCTTCTAATGCCCTTAGCGAACGCATATCCGCTTTCCAAAAGGCGTACTACCCGGCAGACATCTGGAAGTGGAAGATTGCGAGTGATTTATGGGGACTTTGGCACAATGGCGACTACAATTCGTGCTATCGTCTGGCGAAACGCGGTGACGGCATAGGTTTGCTCATCGGCCAGGGTGCTTTTGTCGAAGGCACGCTAAGACTTCTGTGTCTGCTCAATAGACGTTTTCCGGTATACTGGAAATGGCTGCACTGGCAGGCACAAAGCCTCCCGAAATGGATAGACATTATAGAGCCATCTCTCAAGAAACTCGAATCCGAAAACAATCATGAAACGCGCAGCGAGACCATCTACACTATATGTCAATCAATTCGGGAAATTCTTTACAAAATGGACTTACTTCCCGGTACAGAATGGCGCAATTACATGGGCAGCGAAGAGGTTGCACTGCAAATCGAGTCGACGCAGGTGAAGGCGTTGATTCGGGAAAGAGAACCCCATTTGTATGTATGGTAAAGGAAAAGTTATTGACTTGGCACTGATAATGGAGGAATATGCTCGAACTGACTGAGAAAAACTACCACGCCGCGATTACTGAAAACTTCCCACAGGTGCTGATTGAAACATGTGAACCGCTCAATGAAGGTTGGGCGAATCGGACGTTTCTGGTCAACCAGCAGATAGTTTTTCGCTTCCCTAAACATCAGGTCGCAGCGGATGACTTGGTGCGTGAGATGCGTTTACTGCCCGAACTCGCCCCTACCGTTCCGTTGTCCATTCCCCAGTACCTCTACCACGGGCAACCTACACAACATTACCCGTTCGTGTTTGGTGGATATGCCTTCATTGACGGAACGCCTCTGAATCAGTGTTCACCGCACGTACAATCGGCATCGTGGTGGCAACCGCCGCTGGGGACTTTTCTCACTGCACTGCATCGCTTTCCTATAGATCGTGTGCAAGACTTATTTGAGATCGATGTTTGTACGACATCACAAGCATGGCAGGAAGGGATAACCAAGATGTGGGAAAAAATACGAACCTACATCTTCCCACTGCTGACTCGCCGACAGCAAGAGGAACTTACCACCTATTTCGAGCAAGTGATGGCCAATCAGTCTATCTTTTCCTTCACCCCTGTGGTTATTCACCAAGACTTTTATTCACACAACATTTTAGTTGATGTTGATACGGAAACCGTCACTGGAATTATCGATTGGGGATCTTGCACGGTTGGTGACCCTGCAGAAGATGTTGGCGATCTGGGTGCTTACTATGATGGCATTATTGACGATGGCTGGCATTCTCGCTGCGCTTTTTACCGCCGGACTGCTCCATTTCCGGATTTACTCTATGTTCTCGAACACAACCAGCAGGAAAAAGTAGCGTCAATCATGCGAAAGATTGACGCGTTATGGATGCCGTGAGCCAATTCGCACGATTTCGATAGATCGGGCGAAAGATAGACCCCCCACACTTAT
>JAPOOP010000460.1 GCA_026713385.1 Candidatus Poribacteria bacterium
GTCCTCCAATTTGCGGTAAAACAGGGTGTGTCGGTTATGCCTGCCGGAGCAGGTACAAAACTGGGTATTGGAAATCTGCCACAGAAAGTAGATGTGGTTCTGGCAACAACACACCTAAATAGTGTCGTGGAATATGAACCGGCGGATTTAACCGTAACCGTGGAAGCGGGTATCCGATTAGCAGATCTCCAAACCGAGTTGGCGCGGCATCGTCAGTATCTGGCGTTGAATCCACCGTATGCAGACCGATGTACCATCGGTGGGATTGTAGCAACAAACGCAAGTGGTTCTCTCCGTTTACGACATGGGACCGCCCGAAACCAGGTTTTGGGTTTGCGGGTCGTTCGGGCAGACGGCACCGTCGTCAAAAGTGGTGGCAAAGTGGTAAAAAATGTCGCAGGCTATGATCTTAACAAACTCTATATTGGGGCGTTTGGGACACTTGGTATCATTACTGAGGTGACTCTCAAGTTGTCACCCATACCTGTGCGGCAAGCGATACTTACAGCAGACTTTCAGAATGTTCAAGAGGCAGTTGACACGGGTTTAAGTATTGTCGGTTCGCAGACCTTGCCGATGTTTGCAAATATGTTCATCAATGCAGAAAACACCCAATTAAGAGTGGACAAATCCTCAACTCGGTCAGAATTAACCAGACACCATCGTGAAACAGAGTGGAACGATGCCCAGGATTCCATGGTTAAAAAAGTGGTGGTTGGGTTCGGTGGGGATCCCGAAACTGTGGCGTGGCAATTGACGCAGTGCCAAGGAATTATGGAACAAAACGGTGCGATAGGTGTCACAATTAGAGAAGGTGAATCGTTACAGCACATTCAAGGGGCTGTTCAGGAATTCTCAGCAGATAACAAAAATACCGAAATAGTAGTTGCCAAATTGAACTTGAAGCGCACCGATCTCGCAGAATTTGCTTCCCAAATTGTGGGGGCGAATTGGGCTCGTGATGTCCAGATGATGGCATTGCTCGGGAGTGGTGTATTGTATGCCATTCTGCCTGCGACATCCGATACGGATTACCAATCGCTTGCGAATGTGCTAACGCGACTGCGTCAAACTGCAATGTCGAGGCAGGGAAATCTCATCATAGAAGTTGCACCGCCTGAACTTAAACGACACATTGACGTTTGGGGTTCCGTTGAAGGAACGCTCAGTTTAATGAAACAGATTAAAGCGAAATTCGATCCAGTTGGTTTATTGAACCCAGGACGATTTATTTCGAGTATTTAGTTTTTGTTTGCTTCAGTAGAATAGCACAGCATGCTTCTCTGCTCTAATGGCTATCGGTTTCCATTGACTGTGGGCTTTTAGGTACTTGTAACAGGCGCGTATTGCTTTCCACCACAAGCGTTTCTGGAAACCGACTACTGATTGCTTCTTCGCCGACCTCCGACAGCCATTCCTCTGACTGCTAAAAACTCACTGCCGACCGCCAATAAAAAGGGGGCATAATATGCAGGAAAAAAGATGGAGGCTTCTGTGGATTGATAACCAGAGATCTGATGTAAAACAATCTGACGCGCAACTTAAGAATCAACATCGTGAGGAGCAGAACAATATAGTTTCCAAGTCCTACATCCGATTTTTGGAATATCGGGGGTACGACATTTCTTTAACAAACGCTATTGCTGAAGGCATTGCGTTACTCCAAGATGAAGAATATCACGCTGTCCTCCTGAATTATGATGGAGCAACGCGAGAGGAGAATCTGCTTTCATATATTCGGGATGTGGATGCGCATATTCCTATTATTCTCGTAACACACGAGGGTGGACAGGAAGTGCTACAGCAAGCAAGCCTTTATGATGTTGACAGTGTCTTCATAGCGACAGCAGATGGTCAGGACGAAACCTCGTCTCAACAATTAGAGACATCCCTTGCTTTTATACTTGACAAACAGACCGGACGCGAAGCATATACGCCACAGGCTTATGCTCAGAAATTTAAGGGGGCACAGCTGTCCGGGGGCGGGACGCGGGGACGCGACTCCGTTGACGATTGGCAGACCTGGATCGATACGTATGTTCGCCTTGTTGAATGGGACTTGCGACTGGATACACTTCATAACGTTGATGAACTTAAATCTATCCATGAGATAGAGAAACGAGAGGCAAACGCCGCGTTCGCTGACTATGTTCAAGCCAACTATCACACTTGGTTAGCGAGTGAAGCGTCGCCTACTTTATCTGTGGATGTCGTTTACAAATATGTCATTCCTGAAGTTCAGGCAGGGAAGCAGGTCCTGTTTGTTGTTATGGATTGTATGCGGTTGGACCACTGGCTGAAAATTGAACCCTTGTTGTACCCGCTGTTTCATATAACCACAGATTACTATTATTCCATTCTGCCAACGGCTACCCGTTATGCACGGAACGCTATTTTTAGTGGGTTGTTTCCGCTTGAATTTGCTGAAAGGCACCCAGACCTATACGCAGAACCTGATACAACGCACACGAGTATCAACCGCTATGAGAAAGATCTGATGCGCTTACAACTTGAGCGGCACGGCATACTTCCCAAGCCGCCGCTCCATTACTTCAAAATTTTTGATACACGCGGCGAAATTCAATATCTGCACTGGCTAAACGTTACGGACAGGATTAGTTTGACTGCACTTGTTGTTGATTTTCTGGATATGCTGACACATACACGCCATGAAATAGATTTACTACAGCAACTCGTTCCAGATGAAGCGGCGTTTCGGACGCTTGCACAGGCATGGTTTCAGCATTCCCATCTTTATAGAGTCTTCAGGATTGCAGCTGAACGCGGTATGACGGTCGTCTTAACGTCTGACCACGGTTCGCTCCTTTGCCAAAATGCAGCGAAAGTTTCAAGTCAAGCTGAACTCACGACTGGGCTTCGGTTTAAAGAGGGGAAAAATATCTCGTGTTCACCTGAAGCCGGGTGGGTCATAAAGGAACCTGGCGCGTATCGTTTACCCGGTGAAGAAGCACAAAGGAGTTATGTTCTCGCAAAAGAGGACTACTACTTTGTTTATGAGAGACAATTCAATGTTTATAAAGAAATATTTCAAGGCAGTTTCCAACACGGTGGTGTTTCTCTTGAGGAGATGATTCTGCCTTGCGTTGTGCTTGAACCGAGGTAATTGAGGAGAATTAACCCATGGCAGAGAAAACAATCTTAAAATCGTACATATCTTTAACCCGGTCGCGATTCACCAAATACCATCGTGAAACGAAGTGGAACGATGCTCAGAATCCCATAGTTAAAAATTTAGTCTGTGGGCTGGTAGTGCTTATCGTAATGATGTATCCTGCTCATATACAGGCACAGTTCGCAGATTTCGGACTTGGTGAAAAATCACCTGTTGAAAAACTCTCTGCAAAAGGATACCTCTCGATTGACAAGGTGCAACCTGGTAGCCAATTCCAAATTGCAGTTGTCGTTGAAATTGTCGAAGGGTGGCATGTCAATGCCAATCCAGCGGGTGAAGGCTTGATCGCGACCGAGGTCATTTTCCCGGATACGTCGCATCTGACTTTCGGTGAAGTCGTATATCCGAAGGGTGAGGTATTGGCACTCGGTTCAATTGGCGAAGCCCCAGTCTATCACGATACCATCACTATCGGTGTCCAAGCCGATTTAAGTCAAACTGCGTCGATCGACCCTATGACGCTGGATTTGGAACTGAGATATCAGGCGTGTAACGATGAGCAGTGTCTATTACCAGAAACTCTCACTTTTGCAGTCCCTATTGAAATTGTCGGTATCGAGGATACCATTCAGCGGATTAATGACGCGGTTTTCGCCAACGTCCAATTCGGTGCACCGCCGAGTGGTGATGATGAGGGGAGCCTCGCGCGTGCGCTCTCTGGTGGAAGTGTCTGGCTCGCATTTTTGCTCGTGTTTGCAGGCGGCATCTTGACCAGTTTGACTCCCTGTGTTTACCCACTCATACCGATCACCGTTTCTGTCTTCGGTGCCAATGAGTCTGCCAGTTTTCTCAAGTCTTTCCTGCTTTCTGTTGTGTATGTGCTCGGGATCGTTGTGACCTATTCGATTTTAGGTGTAGCGGTTGCATCGACCGGGGCGGTCTTCGGTCAGATAATGGCAAACCCGTGGGTCGTCGGCTTCATCAGCCTAATTCTTGTGACCTTGGGACTGTCTATGTTCGGTGTTTTTGAGATTCGGTTGCCGTATGCGGTGCAGAACCGTCTTAACACCGTTGGCGGCACCGGGTTCGCAGGCGCGTTCGCTATGGGAACAGTCGCAGGGGTGATCGCCGCGCCTTGCACGGGACCGGCGTTGGCAGTCGTGCTAACTTATATCGCAACGACCGGAAGTCTCTTTCTCGGATTCTGGCTCATGTTCACTTATGCCCTCGGAATGGGACTCCTCTTTATCGGTATTGGCACCTTCTCCGGATTGCTCTCCGCGCTACCCCGTTCAGGTGGCTGGATGTATGTGTTGGAAAACGTCTTCGGCATTGCTATTATTACAATGGCACTCTATTTCCTCAAAGATGTGTTTCCACCGTTGCAGGATTTCCTGCAGAACTCGCTGCCGTTTTTCGCTATTGCGGGTGGTTTAGTGCTCATTGGGGTGTGGCTTGGCAAGTTAACCCAACGTTTCAGCGGTATCTCTCGACGGATGCAATTCCAAAAGGCGTGCGGGCTTTTGCTGGCGGTCCTGGGTGCCTATATGTTTGTTGGAGGTATCCAACAACCTGCCGGACCCCACTTAAATTGGGTTTACGACGAGGTCGAAGGGCTTGAAATCGCCAAGCGAGAGGATAAACTCGTAATGCTTGACTTTTATGCCTCTTGGTGTGCTGCGTGTAAAGAACTTGATCATAAGACTTATGCGGATCCCGAGGTCGCTGCGAAACTCGATGATTATGTGAGTGTTAAACTCGATTTCACCCGCAGCTCCGAAACGACTGAGGCATTAACCGAGAAATATCAGATTCCCGGATTGCCGGTCGTCATTTTCATGGACGCTAATGGCACTGTTCTCAAGCGATTCACCGGATTTGTAGGGGCAGAGGAGATGCTTGGCATTCTTGACGACATTGAGAAACGTCCACAGTAGCTGTCGTTTTGAGTGTCCGCCGAAGTGATCGTTCTATTATCTTATGCTTTGGGTCGAGATAAAGGAGTAAATATGCCGTTTAATGCAAAATCCTTAGTTTCCTTGCGGAGTTGGCTTTTTTATGCAGAAGTCGTGGCAGTGATTGGTTTTGTCACGCTTGCGTTTTTCTATATTCAACGTGGGACTGCGGAACCCGAATCGCCACCGTTGTCGCAGGTCGGAGCTTTCATTGAGAAGGCAGATGCTCTCTTTAAGAAACATGACCTTGTCGATGCTGCCCTCTACTATTGGCAGGCATTACGAGCGTTGGAAACGGAGGATGAAGTCCAGGGAATCTCAATAAACGGCTCCTCACAAACGAGTGCGGAAGTGCGTCTGCACGCCAATCTCCGCATTGCGGAAATCTATTTACAAAGTAATTGGCTGAGGGATTCGCAGGCGCGTTTGGAATATGCGGCGCGCATTCAGCCTGAACATGCCGGTGTTCGTCTCTTGCGCGGCAAACTGTTCCGTGATGAGGGGTTGCTCGCGGAAGCCACCGCAGAATTCCTCGCTGTGCTCAAGAATGCTCCAGACGATGCTGAAGCGCACTATCTCCTCGGTGTCCTCTATCAGGGGAGTAAGCAGTTTGAACAAGCCTCTAAGCACTATGCCAAAGCAATAGAAAACGATCCAGAGTTTTTAAACATCCCGTCTGAAAAAGCCCCTATCGGTATCCTTGCCCGTCTTCAACTGTCGAGAACGTACACCAAAATGCTTCAAGGGTATCAATTTCTGGATAGGGAATTCACCGAAGAGGATTTGGCTGCGGTTACACGACTTGAGTCGGAATCGATTCGCCTCTTGGAGCAGGCACATGAAAATATGCCTGAAATGAATGAGGTAGTTGACGATCTCGTCCGATTGCTCTTTGCGCGTGCGTCTGCACTTGAGCGTGAGGATGTCGAGACGCGTCAATATGGGGATGCGCTGCAAGTCTATGAACGGATTGTCGAACTTGATCCGGAGGAAGTTCGAGCGTGGGAGCGGATGGGTGAAATTTATATGAGTTTCCTTGGTGATAAGGAGGCTGCGCTGAAAGTGTATCGCAAAGTTTATGAGATTGAGCCGCACCCGACTGTCTTAGCAAATGTCAAATCGCTTGAGGAAGATATCGCTGCCGAGAAATTGGAAGAATGATGATAAAAGACCAATAACTCACCAAACCATCCTGAACGAGTTGCGCGTTTGCGAAATTTGCTATAACTGTCAGGGCAAGAATCGTTATGAGAATCCTGTGAAGCATACTTGACGTTGCTTTTGTTTCCTTCTTTGTCTGTTGTGGGGATTTACAGGTGGGGATTAGGTTTTGAATTGAGGATGGCTTTGTTTCTCATCGGAACGATGCTGACACATATCAAACCAAAAGCCGATGAGAGGATTTGAACCTCCGACCTACTGATTACGAATCAGTTGCTCTTCCACTGAGCTACACCGGCTTAGCAAATTATTACGGTTAAAAAGGGAATGCCGAGAGGCAGAATCGAACTGCCGACACAAGGATTTTCAGTCCTCTGCTCTACCGACTGAGCTATCTCGGCGTCAGATATATAATAATATCATAAAACGGAGAGGATGTCAAGTTTTTTTGAAAAAAAGATCGTGTTTTTATCGGGATTTTTGCGCGTAAAAGCGAAGGTGCGAAGCAACATCTATTCCTATGATGTAGGGTGATGTCTGCAGACCTCGTAACTACAAAATTCGTCTCTACGATTCCAAACGCATCGGCATCACAAGACAGATATGATTTTCTACGCCGATCGGTTTAAAGACGATAGGCTCCACTTCACTTTTAAATTCTATTGCGATCGATTCCGTCTCAATGTGTCCCAAAGTCCCTATCAACAAACGGGCATCGATGCCAATCCGTATGCTTCCAGTCCCTGACTCCACTGGAACGGGTTCGTATGCCTCCCCTAATTCCGGAGTCTTCGCCGAAATCTGGACCTGCTCAGTACTTATCTCCAAAGCAATCGCATAGTTCTTCGGGTTCGATAGCAATGCAACGCGTCGGGCCGCATGCAGTATCTGTTCTTTAGAGACCACCACTCTGCCTTCCGCAGATTCAGGGATAATTTTCTGATATGGCGGATAATCCCCCTCTACGAGCCGTGTGGTTAAGGTGGAGTTCTCGTCAGCGAAAAGAATCTGGTTTTCAAAAATTGAGATCTGCACTTCCTCAGATTCCGAGAAAGTACGAGCGATCTCTTTAACGGCTTTGAGGGGGACGATGAACCCTTTTACGTTCTCCGACGATGTGAGCGGTTCACAGTGTGCGAGTGCGAGCCATCTCATATCGGTTGCGACGACTTCCGTTTTATCTGGAAGGAAATTAAAGTAGAGTCCGTTTAGAAAGTAGCGAACATCCTCCGTTGCGGCGGCGAATTCGGTTTTGTGGAGTAGATCCCGCAGGGTGTCTCCACTGAGAGTTAATGAATCTCCGTCGACAGAGGGCAATTGTGGGAATTCTTCGTCTGGAAGCCCGATGATTTTATAAACGCCATCCCCACAAGTGATTTCAACCCGATCATTTGCTGTTGTTGCGAAGTGTATCGGTTTGTCTTCGGGCAATTCTTTGACGATATCCGCCAACTTTTTGGCTGAGACGGTAATTCCGCCATCTTCTTGAATGGCACCTTCCACCTTGATCTTAATCCCGACCTCCAGATCTGTGGCGATACATTCAATTTTCCGATCAGCGGCTTGGATAAGAACGTTTGAAAGAATTGGTAGGGTAGTGCGCCCGCTTGCTACGCCTTGTAGCACTTGCAGAGAATGCAAGAGGTCATCTTTTTCAAAGGTTAATTCCATTTCCAGTTCTCCTTATAATCATTTTTACAATTTTATCAAAAAGGACGCGTTAAAGTCAAGCACTTTTTAACTTATGTTAAGTGATTTCGGTGGTGCCAATGGCTGAGTTGCCTGCTTGCATTCCTGCGAACTGTTTCTGGAATAGGGCGTGGTATACACCACCGCGTTGGATCAGTTCGGTATGTGTACCGGTTTCAACGAGCCTACCGCCTTTGAGAACGAGGATTTTGTCGGCATCTAAAATGGTTGAGAGTCGGTGTGCGATGACGAAGCTGGTACGTCCTCTCATGAGGCGTGTGAGTGCTTCTTGAACGAGTGCTTCGGATTCTGCATCCAAAGACGATGTTGCCTCATCAAGAATGAGGATTTTGGGGTCTCTAATAAGCACGCGCGCGATAGCGATCCGTTGCTGTTCACCGCCAGAGAGTCGAACGCCGCGCTCACCGACTTTGGTCTCGTATTGTTCTGGGAAATTCATGATGAAATCGTGTGCGTTTGCTAACTTTGCAGCAGCGATAACCTCCTCGTGTGTTACTGCTTCTGGGTCTTCCGCACCCAGACAAATATTATAGGCGATGCTCTCGGCGAACAGGTATGGGTCTTGAAAAACGATGCCGATATGTGATCGTAACGATTGGATTTGGATTGTATTGATGGGTGTTGTGTCGATGCGGATATTGCCGTGTTGGGGTTCATAGAAACGTGGAATTAGGCTCACCAAAGTGCTTTTACCTGCGCCGCTGGCTCCCACTATTGCGACTGTCTCATCCGGTTCCACTTGAAAGTTCATTTCTTGTAAAATCGGTTCCGCTTCGTTATATTCATAGGAGACGTTGGAGAATTGGACACCTCCCTCAATATGTTCTATCGGTGTTCCTTCTTGCGATTCTTCCTCGTGTTCATCGAAAAACGCGAAAATACGCCGAGCCGCAACCATGATTGACGGTATTCCGAGGTGAAGTTTTACAAGTTGTGACACAGGCGCGTGTACATTACCAAAATAGTGTATGATGACAAGGAGTTCACCGATGGTAATCGCATCGCGCAGGACGTAACCCCCGCCTATGAAAAATATGAGACCTCGGGCTAACCAGAATAGAATGATGGTGAACCCACCGCCTGCCTGCCGAATGAGCCCGTGTCTAATGCCGATTGCGATGAGCCGTTCAATAAACTGGCGTAGGTTCTGTAAATCATAAAATTCCTTTCCTAATCCTTTGAGTTCACGAGAGCCAGCAATGCTTTCCTGTAGTTTGCTTGACAGGAGTGCGTTCTGTTCTTGGATTTCCTCGCTCATTCGACCAAGCGGTTTATCCAAGACAGCCGGAATGATTATATTTACGGCGACGAGTAATAAGGAGAGAACGCATAAGTGCCAGTTGATGTATGTAATAATACCGAGTGTCACAACAAGCATGATACCGTTTATGATGTAGTCACCGGCAAAGAGATTTAATCCTTGTACCGCTTTTGGTGTATCGGATGTAAATGTCGCCATGACTTTTCCAGTCTGGTGCGTGTCGTAAAATTTGAATCCTAATTTGCGGAGATGGTGGTAGGCTTGAAATTGAATGTCTTTCGATCCGTTCTCCGAAACCTTTGCGGGGAAGTAAGCGGCTCCAAATTTGAAGAAGTACATGCCGACTGCTGTCAGCGCATAGAATCCGCAGGTAGGCAGTAGGAGTTCAGCATTTTTTGCGATAAAGACATCGTCTATCAGAATCTTCCGAAGCCAGGGCCATATAAGGCTACAACCTGAGTTGCCCAGGGCGCAGAAGATAAAGAGCAGTTGAAAGTGCCAATACGGTTTTAGATACGACAACAATCGCAGAACGTCTTTCATGTTACGTCCCCTTTTGTATCCCTGCGAACTGTTTCTGGAATAGGTCGTGATATACACCACTCTGTTGAATCAATTCGGCGTGTGTGCCGGATTCAACGAGTTTTCCGTCGCTGAGAACGAGAATTTTATCGGCGTTCAAGATGGTTGAGAGTCGGTGTGCGATGACGAAGCTGGTGCGTCCTTTCATGAGGCGTGTGAGTGCGTCTTGGACGAGTGCCTCGGATTCTGTATCCAGAGACGAGGTTGCCTCATCGAGAATAAGGATTTTGGGGTCTCTAATAAGCACGCGCGCAATGGCAATACGTTGCTGCTCGCCGCCGGAGAGTCGAACGCCACGCTCACCGACTTCACTCTCATACTGTTCAGGGAAATTCACGATGAAGTCGTGTGCGTTTGCTAAC
>JAPOOP010000347.1 GCA_026713385.1 Candidatus Poribacteria bacterium
TCAGGAAAGTAGCGGTATTGTCGCATCGGATGGTGAGAAGTTCACATACCACCACGGTATGGGACTCGTTCATTCTGTCTTCACCTCTGAGGCTTTAGCGGGACTGAAAGGGCATATCGCTATCGGACATAACCGGTATTCAACAGCAGGGGCAAGCACGCTTGAAAACGCGCAGCCTTTGGTTCGGAACTACAAGCAAGGTCCCCTCGCGCTCGGTCACAATGGCAACCTTGTCAATGCGCCGCAAGTTCGGAATCACTTAGAGAATGCCGGTTCCATCTTTAGCACGAGTTTGGATACTGAAGTCATTTTCCACTTGATAGCGCACTCGCGGAAGCAGGCGTTGGAATATAGGATTATTGATGCCTTGCGAAGTATTGAGGGTGCGTATTCATTTGTATGCATGGATAAACACACACTGATAGGTGCCCGCGATGCCCACGGGTTTCGACCGCTCTGGCTCGGTAAACTCGGTGACGCATACGTGCTAACTTCGGAGACGTGTGCTTTTGATGTAATTGAAGCGGAACCGATACGTGAGGTGGAGCCAGGAGAGTTAATATTCACACGCTCCACACATCGCGGTGTAGAGTCGTTTCGTTTTCATAAGAAACAATCACAGTTATCGCAGTGTATCTTTGAATATATCTACTTAGCACGACCAGATAGCATGATGTTTGGACAGAGTGTGAACAACACGCGACGTGAGTTCGGCAGACAGCTCGCCCGCGAGCATCCCGTCAAAGCAGATGTTGTTATCCCAGTGCCTGATTCTGCAACAATCGCCGCTCTTGGATACGCCGAGGAATCTGGTATTCCGTTCGATTTAGGACTGTCTCGGAACACTTTCGTCGGTCGTTCCTTCATGAACCCGACGCAGGATATCCGAGAGTTGATGGTGAAGATAAAACTGAATCCAGTGCGCGATGTGCTACGCGGCAAACGCGTCATACTTGTAGACGACTCAATCATGCGGGGGACAAACAGCAGGAAGCTCATCAAAATCGTTCGGCAAGGCGGCGCGACAGCCGTCCATCTCCGTATCGCATCCCCACCGAATAAATTCGCATGCTTCTATGGTGTGGACACACCGACCCGTGGTGAATTAATTGCGAGTTCACATACAATTGAGGAAATCCGCAAATATATCCGTGCAGACAGTCTGGGTTATTTGAGTATTGACGGACTGCTCAATTCAGTGGATACACCTCAGGATTTTTGTACCACCTGTTTTGATGGAAAATATCCGATCCCGTTTGTGGAAGAATCCTCACAACAACTCCCGTTAATCGTAGATTAAACCCAGTTTTCTCATGGACTTGGCAGTGAGCCTCACGGGGGAAATTTTTATGCAGTACAGACAACGTGGCAAACAGAAGAAACCAAGTCCGATAGGTACAGCGCAAGGACGACACACACTCATCTCCCTACTTGGATGCGCAATTCTCGGCATGGTTTTGAGTAGAGTCCTTCCGTTCTTGATTGGGAAGTTGCAGCCCAAGATGACACCAGCGGAGGCGGAAGAGATTGGTGTTCTCATAGCCTTAGGTATTAGCGGTATTGTGTTAGTTATTAGTCTCCTAAGACCGAAGAAAGACGTTTCACCGCTTCGCAAACAATTATTGAAGGAACAAGAAAAATCAGATGGCAGCTAAAAAGCCTTTGACGTACGCCGATGCTGGCGTTTCATTTGAAGCAGAATCCGACGCGATAGCGCGGCTTAAACGCCTTGTTCAAACCACCTATCGTCCTGAGGTGCTCAGCGATGTTGGCAGTTTCGGCGGGCTTTTCGCACTGAAAACCTATCAAGAACCGGTTCTCGTTTCCAGTACAGATAGCGTTGGCACAAAACTAAAGGTCGCGTTTAAAGTAGGACGGCACGACACAGTCGGTTTCGATATTGTCGCACATTGCGGCAACGACATCGTCGTGCAGGGAGCAGAACCCCTCTTCTTTTTAGATTACATCGGCATTAGTAAGGTAGCACCAGCGGTGATTGAAGAGATCATAACCGGTCTCGCGTCAGGATGCAGAGAGATCGGTTGTGCCTTAATCGGCGGTGAAATCGCAGAACTGTCGGATATTTATACACCCGGTGAATACGACTTGGTCGGGACTATTGTGGGTGCTGTTGAAAAAGCCGACATGGTCACTGGAGAGAAAATTACGGCGGGAGATCAACTCATCGGTTTAGGGTCGGTAGGTTTACATACGAACGGCTTTACATTGGCTCGCCGTATTCTGTTCGACAGATGCGATTACAACGTAGACACCTATCTTCCTGAACTCTCTGCAACAGTCGGGGAAGCCCTACTTGCCTGCCATAAAAGTTACGTAAACTCTATTCTGTCCCTTCGTAAAGTATGCGACATTAAAGGTCTTGCCCATATCACCGGAGGCGGATTGCCAGCAAATGTGGCGCGGATCCTCCCAGATGGGTGTACTGCCTATATTCGGGACGGGACATGGGAGATTCTGCCCATTTTCTCGTTTTTACAAGCAAAAGGCGATGTCGAAGCGGCAGAAATGTACAGAGTTTTTAATATGGGAATTGGGATGGTGGTGATGGTCCCGCCTGATGCCGTTGATGCTGCGCTGGAATCTCTTGAAGCGTCTGGGGAATCCACTTATCGAATTGGTGAAGTAATCACTGGGGAAAAGGGGGTTCAAGGTGTCCCTTCCTAATGCAGATTCTCGGAGGTCACGCGATCATCGTGATGGCGTGCCTCCGCAGCAGACTACACCCACCTTTTTAGATGAAGCGGCTCTGCAAGAACTGACCGACTTGCTTGACGAAACACACCCACAGGTGGCATTGGCAGCATTCCAAAGTATCGACGATAGTGATGCGGCAGTGTTTTTAGTTATGTGTACACACTTAAAAAGTGAATCTATGGGAAATGCTCTCGCCACGCATGCGGGAAAACTTTTCGCGCAGCTACCTTTTGACAAACAGGTGAGTATCGCTGAGAAGGTGACGATGACGGAGACAGTTGACTCCGAACATGCGATGCACATCTGGAATGAACAGATCGCTCGGATTAAGGAAGCAATCCAAAAAACCACTTTCTTGGGTGAAGGCACAGCGAACCTTGCGAAATTATTATCATATCTGGATATAACAGAACAGAATGCGTTACTGGAAGCGTTAGGCGAAAAGCAACCCGGAGTGGTGGATAGCGTTTCTGAGCAGTTGTTTACTTTCGAGGACTTGGGGAATTTGGAAAATGAAGCAATCAGAACTATTTTGCAAGTACTGGACAAACCGACCTTAGCCCTTGCCCTACACAACGCACAGGCTGTCGTACACGACCGATTTTTTGAAAATATGTCAGCATCACAGGCAGAAGCCATTGAAGCAGAAATCGCTCAACTCACATTTGAACAGACGCAAATAGCCGACACAGCACGCCATTCGGTTGTGAACATGGTTCGGAACTTCGCAGCAAAAGGCTTGCTAAAAATTGGTTTTTAAAAGGCTGCCCTTGTGACTGCTCTACACTTTTAAGATAGATGTATCAACACATTTACTATTTGTCTTTAAGCGTAAAAGAATAAGGTATCTCAACCTGAAGGCTGATCGGATTCCCGCCTTTTGTGGCAGGGCGGAAAGTTGTTTTCTTCAACGCTGCAATCGCTGCTTCCTCAAATCCAAACCCAATATCTGTAATCGCTACAATATCCGTCGGAATGCCCTTCTCATCAATAGTTGCCTGTAGGAGGACCTCGCCTTCCTTTCCGGCTTTCTTGGCACTTTCTGGATATTTGGGGTCCACCTTGAACTTGTATTGTGGTCTAACGACGCCGGGTTCGCTCTCAAAACTAACACCATCCAACCCAAGGGCATCATCGGGAGCGGGTGTGTCGAGTTTCTCCATTAGTGTTGGTGCCTCACGCTGTATCTCAAAGCCTGGAACCCGTGCGTCGGGTTCAACAGTCGTTGTCGGCTGTACAAAGTTGCGTTGGGCATCTATAAGTCTTGGTCCCTCATCAGAGCCGGGTGTTGTGAGGTCACCCGTATTATCAAGACCCTGATGGATTGCAAATGCGTCCTGCGATAGGGGCTGGTCAGTGATAGTCGTCACCGGTCGTTGAACACGGAGTTGCTGCTGGCTCTGTTTTGCCTGATTAAATTTCGGTGCTTCCCTACGTATAAAGCGGCGTTTGGTCTTTGCATCTTCTGTGACGATACTGATATCAAACGTCTCTTGTTCAAATTCAATCCGATCGGCGATATAGAAGACACCAATGATAATCGCCATAAGGCCATGAAACACCATTGCGATTACAAATGCGGTGGAACTCCGTCCAACATGCATTTGTGTGATAGGGTGCTTCGGCATGTTCGTTTGTGCCGTAGAAATGCTATGTTGCTGGCTGGCATCAAGCGAAACTTTTTTTAATGCGACAAAACGCTTCGGTTTTTTACGTTCTGCCCGGCGCTGCTGCATCTGACTGAGCATACCGGCAGTTCTGCTATTCATCTGTTTTTCCTCCTTAGAAAGAAAAGAGGGATAGTTTCAGTCTCAGCACACTGCTCGCGCGTGTTTCCTATGTTATGAGGTCGACTCAAGTGGGTTTTACAAAAAATACCCATTGATTACTTACATTTTAGCATAAATATACTCTAATTATAACACATTTTCAGTTTTGTGTCAATTTTTCCATCGTTTGTGTCAATTTTTGTATCGAGGCAGTCTCGTTTCTCGGATTATGGGTTCCACCAATATGTTACCTTTCCAACCACCGTCGAATCCAATAAACGCGATCGAGTGGTGCCGTTGGTATCATACGTTTGATTGAAAACGAAGTAGAAATCGCTTCCGGGACGATAGATATAATTGATGAGGAAGTTGGTAGACACAACGTTCGTATCGGCGTTCCACTGTGCAAATAATTTTGCAAAAAGTCCCGTAGTGAAGGAATAGTCAAGCCTGCCACTGAAAAGATTGATATAAACAGGGTGCGGTTGCCCATCAGTAAAATACGCCGTGGGGAAGTTAACCACCTGATTAAATTGGTACTCCGCCCTTATGCTAATGTGTCCGTTCGGTTTTAACGTGGTTTGTAGATATGCTCTACGAACTTCGCCGCTGTAAAAATCCTCAATACCACCGCCAAGCGTAGCACCCACCGAACGACTATCATTGCTGGAGAGACGGACATTGAATGCGTTAGACTGGTACTCACCTATTGGAATTTCTACGTTGTCCCTAAAATCGAAAATATCGTTCAGGCGTTCGAAGCTGCGTCTCCCATTGAAAAGGATATAATCTCCAGAGTTAAATTCAAACCAGTTAGTGTAAGAAATGTCCCACTCTTCCAATTCATTGTCGTGATTGAAAATATAGTTTATCTCTGGACCGGTCCAAATTTGTCGGATCCCAAATTTTTGGGGCATCGGTGTCCAACGCGTCTCACCGCGGAATTGTCGGATGCCGGTCCGTCTGACATATCCGACTGCGGGATTGAAATCTTCGCCAATATCGGTATATGAGCCCTCTACACGGAAAGACTTGCTCCGCCAGTTGGAACCGAGATACCATGCATTAGTTCGTCCAGAAGCACCGGGTTCAAACGTGCGAGACCACAATCCACGCACATCCACACTGTCGTTAGGTCGGTATTCAAAGTCAAAACCGCCTGCTCTATTGTAGTCGCCGATTTCATCTTTATTGACAGCAATCATGCCGATGCGGGAACCCGAGGCGATGTCCTTTGTAATTCGCATCACAGAATAATTAGTGCGCGGAATGTCAAGCGGATCATCTGGATCAGCCTCATAGAATTCATCTGTTAGGACGTTGAGAAACCCTACGCCGTAAGAACCGACCTTGCCACTCGTTTTTCCACCGAAGATGATCGGAATCGCATTTCCTTCAGCCAGTCCAATACGTCGGCTGTAGAAAAGGAGCATCGGTGGCGGTCGGCGGAAACTCGTCCGTGGTATACCAAAATCGAAAAGTCCGGCACCTTCCAAAAAGAACGGACGCTTTTCGGGAAAAAAGAGACTAAATCGCGTAAGATTTACTTGTTCCTCGTCCGCTTCGACTTGCGCGAAGTCAGTATTATAAGTGATATCAGCCGTCAGATTTGACGTAATGCCATATTTTGCATCAAAACCGACCTTAAATTCACGTGTCGTCTGTAATGTTGCATCATCATCACTAATTTGCGTAATTCCCGGCAGAATATAGGGGAGGACTTCTAAGTTTCGGGATGGCGCGATCCCTTCTAATCCGACAAGGCTCCCAACGTGTGCTGTTCGGTATTTTGCCCTACCGCCGTAAGAAGACGGAACGGGCATCCATATCCCTTCTTCTCGATAGCGCGCGATCCCACGTCCAGCGTTGATTCCCCATGTCATCGGATCGTTCTTTTCAAAACGCAGTTGACTGAATGGAATGCTAAGTTCGGCGGTCCAGTAGGAATCGTTGATTTTCGACTTACACGCGACAACAGCATCCCAGTCCGAATTAAACGTGTCGCCACTGTTGGTGATGGCTCTGTCTTGGACCGCGCCAAGGGCGTTTATCCGAAAGAAAAATCCGCTCCGTTTGTCGTTATATGTATCCAATAACACAAAGACGTTGTCGTTTTCGTGTAGGTCGCGGGAATCTCGGCGCATTTCATTGGCGACCAATTTCGGTATATCTGAATCAAAACAGGTAAAGCCGAAATAGATATTCTCATCATCATAGAGAATCCGAAGCTCCATAGGTTCGGAAAGGTCTTCGCCTTCATGGGGTTCGACTTGGACAAACTGGTCCATGGGTTCGGCGTGCTGCCAATCTTCTTCGGTTAAATCGCCATCAATTTCAATGCTTTGGTAGGTACGATACGCCTTAACCTGATGATCGTGTGATTCGGTGTGTCCATTGGTGACAACGGCATTCAATAGCAGAATAAGGAATAGGGGAATTATGATTCTTTGGAATTTCAGTAAAGAAGATAGATAGTCGTCCAAAAACGTCTCCTCCTTTCAAAAGATGTGATTAA
>JAPOOP010000650.1 GCA_026713385.1 Candidatus Poribacteria bacterium
AATTGAATGACCCTGAGCCTTTTTTGATAAACCTTGATTTTCTAATAGTGCTATGCTAAAATGCACTTAAAATTTACAGAGAGGACAGAACTCGTGCCAAAACTCATAATCATGCCACCACAGGACGCTGAATTACGCGAATGGTCTGAACGTCTTCAAAACGAATTGCCCGCATACACCATCGTTTTGCCAGAGACAGACGAGGCAGTGGCGGAACACCTTCCCGATGCAGATGCTGTCTACGGTTGGGTGTTGCCAGAGCAGTTGCCGTTGGCGAAAAACCTGCGATGGCTACAGAACCCTGCCGCAGGTCCTTTTCCGGGCTATTATTATCCGGCGTTGATTGAGCATCCCGTCGTTGCCTGTAACCCGCGTGGTATTTACAACGACCATATTGCACAGCATATCATGATGTTCGTGCTTGCGCTTTCTCGTGGACTGCCCTATTATATGGATGCACAACATGAAGGTATTTGGGAGAAAGATGCACGCAAAAGTGGATACATCGACCTCGCACAAGCGACGGCGTTAATCGTTGGTGTTGGCGGTATCGGACATGAAACCGCGCGACTCTGCGATCAATTCGGGATGAAGGTGATCGGTGTTGATCCGAGGTGGGAGTATGAAGTGCCTTTTGTAGAGAAGCACGAACCCGCAGAACTCGACACACTCCTTCCGCTCGCCGATTTTGTGATAACTACGACACCACATACACCTGAAACCGAGGGAATGTGGCACAAAGATCGCTTCGCGCTGATGAAACAGACGGCTTACTTCATTAACATCGGACGCGGTAAGACGACGAAACTCGCCGACCTTGTTGAGGCACTTGAGCAGGGGATTATCGCAGGATGCGGCTTAGATGTATTTGAAATTGAGCCTTTACCTGCTGAAAATCCGTTGTGGCATCTGCCCAATGTGTTGATAACACCACACATCGCTGTGAAAGATGCGGAGAACCTTCCGGCACGGCGGTTTGAGATTCTCTTGGAAAATGCGCGTCGGTTCGCCGAAGGCGCTCCATTGCAGAACGTCGTCAATAAAGCGGCGTGGTATTAAAAAGTTTTTAATTTATGGGCATCTGACTGCGCTCCATTACGCGCAGGTTCTTGATACGCAGTCCGTAACGAAGTGGAGGGCGGATATACGGGAAGGCTCTTGATAAACGAAATCCAGCTGACCGAACCGCAAGGAAAAATTAAAAATCAGCAACTTCTAAACGATGAACAGATTCGCCATTTCATTGTGAATGGATATGTCAACGTCACCGCTGACGTGCCGACACACATCCACGAGACTATCTACGATAAAACCGATGAACTCTTCGCAGGAGCGACGGATCTTCGAGGGGAGAGACAGTATAACCCGCTCAATAACATTTTACCGGTGGTGCCAGAACTTCAGGTAGTATTGGAGTCTCCAGAGGTGCGCGGCGCGCTCACCAGCATTTTGGGGAACGGATATGTCATGCACCCACATCGGCATTGCCACCCCAATTTTTTGGGAAGCACACCGACCAAGAAGGAAGATGGCGAAGAGCGGTTGATGATGCCGCTTCACAAAGATGGACACGCCGGCGGGAAGCGACCGCGACACCGAACGCCTCGCTGGGCGATTCTCTTCTATTATCCGCAACCTTGCCTCGCCGATCAGGGACCTACCTGTATCATTCCGGGGACGCAATACCTCCGAGAATTTATGCTGGATGGCGAACGTCAACGGCATGAGATACATGCAGAAGGTGGAAACGGGACGCGACTGCTTTCTGAGGGGTTCCTGAATCGCAATCTTGTCCCGATGTCCGGTGAACTCGGCACGGTGTGGATTATGCACTTCGATATGGTGCATTCGTTCCTGCAGAACTATATTCCTTTGAATCGCTACGGCATGAAATTCGTCTTTATGCGCACTGAGCA
>JAPOOP010000402.1 GCA_026713385.1 Candidatus Poribacteria bacterium
ACCGAACCGCAAGGAAAATTAGGACGTGTTCTGCGGGTTTCTTGAAATCATGGTTTTTCTCAGTCAAGAAATCTGTCTGGGTAAAATAATCGAAGCATTTAGCACGTAATGTAATGGAATGCGGATATACGGAAAGGGGCATGAATGTTTCAACCTACTTGACCGAACCGCAAGGAAAATTAAAAGTCCGTTTCTGAAGGATGTACACAATCGTAACGAGTACTATAGCGATAATGAACGTCCAGATATTATAGACGTATGCCAGGAACGCTGCGAGTGCAAGGAGTCCCCATTCATACCAGTGCGTCTTTCGGACGAAAAAGCCCATCGTTACAACGGAGAAAATGACTGTGCCGACGACAGCCGATACGACAGATAGTGTGTAGGAAAAGAAAGTGCCTCCTGTGAACAGGATGTGAGTATACGCAAACAGCAGCGGCATAATATAGAGGAGTTTAGAAAACTTGAAGCATGCCCATCCTGTTTTCCACGGATCAGCACGGGCGATAGCGGCGGCTGCGTAGGCTCCCAAGGCAACCGGTGGCGTGATGTTGGAATCTTGGCTCAACCAGAAGATAATGAGATGTGCCGCAATAATCGGTATGCCCATCTCAGGAGTCGTCAGAATCGGCACAGCGAGTTCAGAGGTAATCAGATAGGCGGCGGTCACAGGAATTCCCATCCCCAGAACTAAAGATGCCCCCGCGAGAAACAGAATCGCGATAGCCTTACTATCCCCGGCAACCGACAGCACTAAATCCGGGAATATCCGTCCTAAGCCAGTTAAGTCTATAACAGCAACGATGATGCCGATAGTCCCAACAGCACCGCCAATGGCGAGCGAATTCTTTGCACCGGTTACCATCGCTTCCCAGGTACGTCTCGGTGTGAGTCGTGTCTCTGGTCGGAAATAACTTACCACAATTGTGACAAGAATGGCGAAGAATGCCGCTTTGTAAGCCGTATATCCAGCGATTAAGATACCGACAAGCGTCAGCAACGGTAGTAAATAATACCAACCACTTCTAAGGAGTGGTAGAAGTTTAGGAATTTCTGCGTCTGGTATCCGTTCTATACCTTGCTTTTTCGCTTCAAAATGTACCATTACCCAGACGGAAAGAAAGTAGAGCACCGCTGGCATGATGGATAAGAGCGCAATCTTACTATATGGGAGTCCTGTCCGTTCTGCCATGAGAAACGCACCTGCCCCCATTACGGGTGGAAGAAATTGCCCTCCCACAGAGGCGGAAGCCTCGACTGCCCCAGCGATGTGCGGACGAAAACCGGTCCGTTTCATCAACGGTATGGTGAATGTCCCGGTAGCGACTGTGTTTGCAATCGCACTTCCCGCGACTGACCCGAAAAAGCCAGAGGTCATGACTGATACTTTCGCCGCTCCACCTATTGAACGCCCTGCTATCGACATCGGTAGGTTGATAAAGAATTGTCCGACCCCCGATTTCTCCAGAAATGCCCCGAAGAAGATAAAGAGGATCACATACGTTGCCATTACGTTTGCCATGATGCCGAAGACACCGGCTTGACTGAAAAAACAGTATTCAATAATCCTGCGGAGTGTAAATCCGTGGTGCGAGATGATGTCCGGCAAAGAGCGACCGAAAAGGGCGTATAGGATACCAATCATGGCGATGATAGGCAGTGCCCAACCGACCGTTCGACGGCTCACTTCAAAACTAATCAGAATCGCGACAGCACCTACAAAAATATCGAGTTGACTGTAATTACCTGCCCGGTTGACGAGGTTCGGGTACTCTACAATCCAGTAGCCGATGGTGAAGATGCTGAGGGCAATCATGCCCAGGTCTATGAGGGATGGACGGGAGGCTGGGGAGTTCTTCCGGCATCGGTAAAAGATACCGATCAGTGCGAAGGTCAACAGGAGATAGAAACCGAGATGGAATTGCTCATTGGCACTGCCGAACCCTGCGCTATAGATGTAAAAGAGGACGAGGGCAGCCGCACCGAGTTCAAAAATCCATTTGTATATTTTTTTTAATTCTGTCCGTTGTGTGGTTTCAAAGTCAGAAACTTCTTTTGTTTCAGTCTGTGTCATTTTTCCTCCGATCGGGATATTCCTTTAACAATTCTACATCAAGTTGGCACGGAAGGCAACAGTTTTCGACTGAATAGGGCTATTGAGTTTCCCAGACATTCTTCAAGTCCGCTGGTTTGTAGTAGGAAAACCATTTATTCCCGTTATGTACACCTTTAGAACGTGCGATGAATCAATCGCACGACTACTAATACATTCACTCATTGAATACGGCTACTTGCCAGCGAAAGTGAATTATGATAGAATGGCGGTACGTCAACTGACTCAGGGAGGAGACTCGAAATGGCAATAGGATTGGGCGTTATTGGGATGAACCCGACGAATATGGGATCAACTGCGACACTGTTAAAGGATGTACCGGACCTGAATTATGAACTCCGCGGTATCTGTGCGAAACGGGCAG
Organism: Candidatus Poribacteria bacterium; assembly: GCA_026713385.1. GTDB lineage: Bacteria > Poribacteria > WGA-4E > WGA-4E > WGA-3G > WGA-3G. The sequence continues at coordinate 2,478 of JAPOOP010000402.1, forward strand.
ATGTACTTGAGAGCTACGCCAGTCAAATCGGTGTGGATTTTTGGACAACAGATTACCGAAAACTCGTGCAGCGCGAAGATATTTCTGTTATCGCTATCTATTCCCCCGACCACTTGCATGCCGAACATTGCATCGCGGCGATAGAAGCTGGGAAACATGTCATTTGCACTAAACCGATGGTGACCAAGTTAGCCGATGCGCAACAGTTGGTGGACCTGGTGCGCGAGCATAAGGTCAAATTCCTTGTGGGGCAGTCAATGCGGTTTGACCTACAGTTTTTGACGATGAAAGGGTTCCTCGACGACGGTGATTTAGGTGACATTATGCTGGCGGATGCCTATTATGTCCACGACATGCGCGAGGTCTACGATTTCACGCCGTGGCGACTCCATGAACCGCAAGATTTGATGTTCGGCGGTATTGTGCATCCTGTTGACCTATTGCGCTGTCTCCTCGGTGATGTAGATGAGGTGCACGCCTACGGGACGAAAGGCTTACTCACGCCGGAATACCCCATAAAGAACAATTTTTTTCTCAACCTGAAGTTTAAGAGCGGACAGATTGCGAGAGCGATGGGGCTTTACGATGTCGTCCATCCCCCAATGCCGATGCAGCAGATATCCGTTTTCGGAAGTAAAGGAACGGTAATTGGGGACTTTACGGATAACAAGGAAGGACACGTCAAGTTGATGCTCGATAAAATGGCCACCAGAGAACCCTTTGAAGTAATCTGTCCTCCTGAAATAGATACAAGTGTTTATGGGCATGGACAAACGGTTATCCGATATATGCGCCATTTTCAGCAGTGTCTTGAGGAAGATTTGGAGCCATCGCCGAATGTGATTGACGGTGCGAAATCTATTGCTGTCGGTGTAGCCGCGTGGGAATCTATTGAGACAGGACAACCCGTGAAGGTATTCAACGACTTTTAGCGACACCTGTCCTCCTAGTTCATTTCACCGACCCGCAAGGAATAATGAAAACGCGTGCTGGGGTTTTAATGAAACCGTAGCACGTAATGAAATGGAGTGCGGATATACGGAGAGGCACGGCAATATCCAAACCCACCTGACCGATCCGCAAGGAAAAATTAAAACTTGACATTTTGTTTTGCATAATATATAATTTAGGTATACCTAAAATTATTTCTCAACGTTTCTAACAATTTTGGCACATAGTGCCTAAAACTGAATGGGTTTAACGCCCATACATTTACTGACCGTAGTGGGAAACTAAGCGCATTGTCTGTTCCCTTTGCGGATTGGAAAGAACGATG
>JAPOOP010000436.1 GCA_026713385.1 Candidatus Poribacteria bacterium
CTTGATTTGTGTCGAGTTTCAAGATGGGACCACCTGTTTGGGTTCGGACGATGCGCATGTCCGTGATTTTTAGTGCTGAAGGCTGAGAAGCGGTATTGACATTCGATAATATCTGTTCCATTTATTCTTCCTTTTCCGATATGATGTTTAGCGCGGTATCCAGTATTGTCAAATGAAGTGCTGCGCGTTGTTCAAGGTGCCAGACTGTTGGTGTCTCAGGAATGATAACATGCTCACTATGAAAATGCAATAGGTAAGGTGCCAAGCCTTGCGTTCCCCACGAAGCAGCAATTTTGTAAACACCTTCAGCAAGGTCAGGGGCATCTTCACCTGGATCCTCGGGATCTATTGGACCAATTGCTTTGGCAACTGTGGCGAGTTTAGGAGCTATATATTTCTCGTCCCGTTTGCCCTCGTATAGGTAAAACCCGGTCGCATCGTAGTCTTCGTGGAAATCTATCGCCAGTGAGAACTGCGTTTGACCTAAGGCTTTTTTGACGATGGCGACTTCGGCAACACCTTCCGTTTCAAAAGCGCGGTTAATGTCTATATCGTCAAGCGTCTCACGCGTATTGTGAACATAACCGTAGGGGTTGATGCACGGGATAACTAAAAACGAGAAGTTTTTTAGGAGTGCGGTGTTATCACGCTCAAGGAACTGTAAAACTGCCTCAACACCAGCGGGTTCGTCGCCGTGCATACCACCAGTGATAAAAACTCGCTGCGGCGTATGTGCGGACGACGCTAAATGAATTTGATGTATCGGGTAGTTGTGGACAGTGTCGAGTCGTTTTATTGGTACATTTAAGTTTTTTAAGCGTTTGGTAACTTCAGCGTAATCGCGCAAATTTCGGAACTCCTCAATAAAATTAACAAAAGATATACGCATAGCATATCGCAAAACGGAATGTAAAGTAAAGACAAATTGCTCGCTAATCACTCACAATTTGGTATTCAATTGATTTTTCAGAACCATTTTATGTTTGACATTTATGAGTTTTTCTGATAGAATTTTGCTAAACTTTCACCTCAAAGGACACCAAAGATGCCGACCGAAGCGGAACTTTACGACACCGCGCTCACCCATTTTGCTGAAAACGACCTCGAAGCGGCTGTTAATGTTTTTAAAGAATTGATTGAAACTTACCCAGACTACATCGAAGGATTTCTTGGGCTGGGACACGCCTATGAACGGATGAGTCTATACGATGAAGCCATTGAAGCGATCCAGAAGGCGATAGAAATCAACCCGAAGGATCCACTTGTATACACCAGTCTATCTATGTGTTACCAACGAAAAGGGATGATCCAAGAAGCAGAAGATGCGATGGCAAAGTCGCAGCAGTTGCAGATGGAGGCATCCAATTCATCTACCTAATCTCTTACTGTTGAGGTTTTCCTATGCCAAATGCTACTTTACTTGATCCAACCTCTCAAGGCGATGCGTCAGCGAAATTTCTTGCACCGCGGCTTGATAGTTTTGATGGAAAAGTGATGGGCTTACTGAACATCACGAAAAACGGCAGTGATGTTTTCCTCGATCGCATTGCTGAATTAATGCAGGAACGTTTCGATCTTGCTGAAGTGGTTCATGTCAAAAAACCGACGTTTTCGCGTCCCGCGCCAGCAGAATTGCTCGTCGAGCTGGCAGAGCAGGCAGATTTCGTCATTGAAGGACTTGCCGACTGAGGGTCTTGTATATCGTGCAGTATGCACGATGGAAGTGCTTTAGAGGAACGCGGCGTCCCAAGCGTCGCAGTTTGTACGGAAGTTTTCTTCGCGGCAGGCAAGGTACAAGCGCGTGTGCTGGGTCATAGTGATTTGGAACCGCTCACCGTTCCCCATCCGATCCAGAGTCTGACACATGATCAAATTCGGGAGCGTGCAGAGGGGGCCGTGGAAGAAATTGTTGCACGGTTGACAAAGAATGGTGAATAAGTCGTAATTTGCGTAAAACTGAAAAACGCCGTAAGGTATAGTTTGTTCCGGCACAAGGGAGTGTGCCTACTACTATATTCTATGGCGTTTTAGATGTTAAACAGCAGTGTCATTGACTCGCCTGGCTGTAAATCTTGCCACTTCTGTAACAGGGCTTGCAGTTTCTGCTGCATAGTCTCAAGCTGTGCATCTGTGATCTTCACTGGTAGTAGTGCTCCGTAGTCGCGAAGCAGTTCGCAACGGTCTGCATTCCCTCTTAAACTCTCCAACAAATCTGTCTGTAAGAGTCCGACAATTACCTCAGTGTTTATTGCTTCTTCGGGAATTTCAAAAGGGCGTTCCGCTTTAGGTTGGTTGAAATCGGGGATGTCGTATCCTTTTGCTACGAGACCCAAAAAAGCATTTTCAAACCCGAGTGTCGTTTCGACAACGTAGTGTGCCAAATCCTGAAGCGCAAACTCGCGATGAAGATATGTCCACGTCACACTACCGTCGTCCCGAATACAAGTGAGCGTGTCGGGTTTGTGTTTTGACCGGTTTTTCCCTTTTTTGAAACGGATAACCATCTGCCCTAACTACCTATCAATCCCTATTTGGAAAGTTTCAACCGTCCCCACGTCGTCGCGAGTTTACCATGTGCTTCGACATTCAAAGTGTTCACGGTCAAGTTGTTAATCTCTTTCTCGTCGAGAACGGTGTTGTAGATTCTCGCGTCTTCCACGCGAGCGACGACCCAGCCGTAGGCAGTGCCACCGATGAGGGCACGTGGACCGAACAGTGCTTCCACATCGCCAGCTTCCCAAGAAACAATCGGTCCCATCGTATAATCACCGATGGCATCACCGTTTCGGTATATCATGATCTTCGCGTTTCCGCCATCACCTTCATACGAAATCGCCAGTTGGATCAGTTTCCCCGTCTCTTTCTCCTCAAAACCTGGGTTTGCATCCTGTGTACGTCTAAAGAAGCTGCTACCAGCCATCCACCGTTTCGGTTGGCGTTCCGCATAGACAATCGCGTCAAAGGTGTCACCGCTGCTTTTATTGACCGCCAGTGTGGCACCTCTTGTGATGTTCAAATCGTCTAAATAGATCCACGTTACCAATGTTTTGTCGGGACCGATGTCAGGTCCTTTGTAGCCTGTGGTCATTGCCCATTCATTATTGCCAATGTACAGTTTTCCGTCCTTCACATCGGCATCCAAGAGATCAATATCGCCAAAGTGCCCCGTCAGGTCCTCCAATTCGACACCTGCCTCAAAGGTCCAATGCCCAATGAGATCTTCCTTTTTTTCTCCCTGTCCCAACGCTGGCATTACTAAATTTCCGAGCAGAAGTAGCACAGAACAGCTCAATGCGAAATAACGTCCGAAGTGTATCATTGTTGTATCCTCCGTTGTTGATTCTGGTTGAGAATTGCAAGGTTATTGTGCAGTTAATGCAAGACACGAGGACAGGACCCCGCTCCCTAATTTATGAAGTGGAAATGGCAGGGCTTCGATGCCTCGCCATAAGGTTATCCAGCAATTAGGTTACTGGATAAAGAGAAATGCTCTCGATGAGATGAGTGCCCATAGGAGATCCTCAGATCCTGAGCGGTGCTCTGGGCTCTCAGCGATATATGCTTCAGCTGTTTCAAGCTCCGCATCCGTCGGGAATCGGTTTAACGTGCTGAGGTACAACTCGGTGATAAGTTTTTGATCGTCAAGCTCCGCCTGGAGCAAACGACTGAGCGATCCAGTGGGACTCTTCAATTTTTTATGGACATAATTGGAATTAATCATGTGGAGTGCTTGGGCAAGTGTCGGTTCTAATTTCGGGTCCAAATCGCCAAGAAATTCACGAGAAGAGCGTCCATAGAGCGACAAGAAACGAGAACTCACTGGCAGCGGTAATTCCACGGAACGCGTCCCAATTGGATAACGCCCATACTTTTCTCTGGTACCGGTAACGTCGTTTAAAACATCTAACAACACCTGTGCCACCATTGGTCGAGGATAGAAGCGCGAGAAAAACCGGTCGTCCAGCTGATTCGTTTCATTCGGCTCTGCGGAGAGTTGATATGTGCGCGAATTGAGAATTCGTTTAATGATATATTTCGTATCGAACCCGCTTTGAACAAAATCAGTTGCCAATGCATCTAAAAGTCCTTCAACGCTTGGCGGAGTCGTCGCACGCATATCGTCAACCGGATCGACGATACCTCTTCCGAAATACTGGCTCCAGATACGATTTACAGTTGCCTTCGCGAAGTATGGATTTGTCGAGGAGGTCATCCAGTCTGCCAGTACTTGCAGCACGTCGCCTTGATAATTCGGAGTAAGCGACTCACCACCAAGAAAAGTCGGCAGTGCTACTTCGCCGCGGTTACCTTGCACAGATTGGTTGATAACGCGCCCAGTCGGATTATAGTAGATAACCTGTTCGTTGTAAAGTTCGCCGCCGCGGACGCCTACCTTTCCAGTGAAGGCGGCAAAATTCCAATAGTCGTCAGTCGTCCACTGGTCAAATGGATGCTTATGACATCTCGCACAACTCAGACGGATGCCGAGAAACACTTGTGCGGTCGTCTCTGCTCTACCTGCTGGTTGTTGCTCGATACGATAGTAGTTCGTAGGTCCATGCTGATAAGTGCTACCCCGTGCGGTGATGAGTTCTCGGACGACTTCGTCGTAAGGTCTGTTTTCCGCGACAGCCTCACGTACCCACTCGTGAAAGAGCGTTGCGCCGCGCTCACCGAACGCACCGTTCCCTAATCTACGGGGATGGATGCGCAACATATCGGCTAATTTTAACGTTCGCAGATCTATCCATTCCTGCATGTCAAGAAGCGTATCAATGAGGTTTGCACGTTTGTCGGGATTCGTATCCGTAAGGAACGCTTTCACCTCCTCAGGCGTTGGAAGCCGACCGATAGTGTCTAAATAGACTCGACGCATAAACGTTCCATCGGATGTCAATGCAGAGGGACGGACATTCAATTTCTCGAGTTTTGCAAAGACAAACTCATCAATAAAGTTGTTGGGTGTAAATTTCTCGCTCTGTGGCACAGCAGCGGATTTTGCCCGCGGGATTGTTACAAACGACGCAGTGACAACACCTAAGAATCGGGCAATAACGGCAGTTCCTCCCCAACGAACGCTCGTCACCTCGCCAGTAGGAGATACTTCAGCGACAGGTGCGTCCTTGGATTCATAAACGGCTTTTTCGGTTACATCTTCAACGGATCCGTCAGAAAAATAGGCAAAGACTTTCAATTGCGCAGTCTCTCCGACATCAGAGAGAACGAAAGAACTCGGCTGGACTGCGAGTTTTCTGAGGCGTGGCTCGTCATCAGAAAAAGGAGCCCCGTCTTCGATCCAGCGGAGAATTGTTAACGCTTCATCTGAACTGGGGTCAAATCGTAAACCACCCTCATGTGCTGTCTGTCCGGTGGGTTTGAGAAAAAAGAGGCTCTGATCTGGTTCAAGCAGGTTGAGGCGTCTGCCTCGACCGTTGTGGACGATCGGTTCATAATCCGATTCTGGGTTCAAGGTTAACAAAGAGAGATTTAACCCACCCTGTCCGCCAAATTTCCCGTGACACATACCGGCTGAACACCCATGCTTATCAAGTATAGGTGCGACATCTTTCAAAAACCTAACAGCAGGTTTCCCCTTGCCAGTAACGGGTGGGGGCTCCGGTTCGTCAGCTTCACCGGTTTTAGAAGGTGAAGTGGTGGACACAGGATTCACACTATCCGTTGTATTCGCCTGTGCTGTGAACGGTATTGTGAACAAAAACGCGACAGCGAGTATAGCAAATCGACGGATTAAGTGTGAGATAGATTGACCTCGCTCTGTGTTTCTGAATATGCGTTTCATGTGAATACCTCTGTAAAAACTTCGGTTACATGTTCTACAAATAGAAACTCAACACCGGCTTGAATGTCTTTGGGGACTTCAATAAAGTGTTTTTTGTTGCCTTCTGGCATGATGACTTTCTTGATGCCTGCTTGCTTCGCTGCAAGGATTTTTTCCTTCACACCACCGATAGGTAACACCCTTCCTCTCAGAGTAAGTTCACCTGTCATAGCGATTTCAGGACTGATTTGTTGCTGTGTGGCAATTGAAGCGAGTGCCGTCGCAATTGTAATGCCAGCTGAAGGACCATCCTTAGGAATTGCTCCGGCTGGGACATGAATATGGATGTCGTTCTCTAAAATACCCGGATCGAACTTGAGCTCTTTAGCCTGAGATTTGACGTAACTGAGGGCTGCTTGTGCGGATTCCTGCATGACCTCGCCGATCTGACCAGTAATACGAAGTTCCGTACGGGTATTTACCTTCTTGGTAGACGCTACCTCAATGAAAAGGATTTCACCGCCCGCAGGTGTCACAGATAATCCGGTCGCAACGCCGACATCGGCTTTACGACTCGCTATTTCAGAATCGAACTTCGCGGGTCCCAAATAACCTTGGATGTCCTTCGTCGCGATGGTTGTCGGGTCGGTATTCCCTTCGGCAACACGACGTGCGACTTTTCGGCAGACGGTGCCGAGTTCGCGCTCTAAATTTCGCACACCCGCCTCGCGAGTATACTCACTGATTACTTTGTCAATTGCGGTATCCTTGATCTTAATCAATTCATCGTCCAATCCATTCTCAGTCAATTGACGCGGTATCAGATACTGCTTAGCAATAATTTGCTTCTCATTGGCGGTATAACCGGGAAGTTCTATGGTCTCCATCCGGTCACGTAAAGGCGGTGGAATGGTGTGGAGTTGATTTGCTGTTGTGACAAACATCACCTTTGAAAGATCAAACGGGACATCAAGGTAGTTGTCCGTAAATGAATGATTCTGTTCGGGATCAAGGACTTCCAGAAGTGCGGAAGCAGGATCACCCCGAAAATCAGAACCGAGTTTGTCAATCTCATCAAGCATAAAGACAGGATTGTTCGACTCAGCTTGTCGGAGTCCTTTGACGATTCGCCCGGGCATCGAACCGATGTAAGTGCGTCGATGTCCACGGATTTCGGCTTCATCGTGCATACCACCTAACGAGATACGTACAAATTTTCGGTTCATCGAGCGTGCAATAGACCTACCGAGGGAAGTTTTTCCGACACCGGGTGGCCCGACAAAACAGAAAATGGGTCCCTTCATATCGGTTTTGAGCATGCGGACAGCAAGATACTCCAAAATTCGCTCTTTGACTTTTTCCAAATCGTAGTGATCTGCATCAAGGATCTCTTGTGCCGCGCTGAGATCTAAAGCATCTTCTGTGCTGACACTCCATGGAAGATTTAACAACCAATCCAGATAGTTTCGAGAAACAGTTGATTCAGGTGAGAAAGACTGCATTTTAGAAAGTCGTTTCAGTTCTTTTTCTGCTGCTTGTTTTGCTTTATCGGGCATTTCAATTTCTTGTAGTTGCTCCCGCATCTCATCAATTTCAAGTCCGAGGTCATCCGATTCACCAAGTTCGGTCTGAATCGCTTTGAGTTGTTCCCTGAGATAGTATTCACGCTGTCCTTTGTTAATGACGGCTTGCGCATTATTTTGGATTTTGCTTTCTAATTCATGGAGATCGAGCTCTTTAGCGAGTATGACGGCGAGTGTATTCAACCGTTCAGGGATAGATACCGCCTCCAAAATGCGCTGTTTGTCGTGCGGCTTTAAATCTAACATAGCAGCGATGTAATCGGCGAGACGACCCGGTTCATCAATCATTGTCTTGGTTAGACTGCCGTATTCCTCTTGGTAACGCGTTGACATTTGCACAATGCGCTGAAACATCTCATCGTTGCTGCGGACGAGTGCCTCCACCTCCAAGTCCATTTCTGGATTACCAACAGGATCCTCATTATCACTACTTATAACATTAACCCGAACCTTGACGAAAGGTTCGGTGTGCAAAATCTCCTCGATTTGGACACGTTCGCGTCCATGCGCAAGAAACAGCACGTCCTCATCGTCAGTTTTGTATCGAAGGATATGTATCAAACTCCCGATTGGACTGAGGTTACTCTTTTTAAGATTTTTTATATCCTCTTTAGAGAGGTCCTTTTTCGGGCGAAATATGCAAAGCACTCTCTCATTCTTCATAGCGTGTTCAACCGCCGCAGTTGCCATTTTTCCGGAGAGTGCGACGTGATGCGGTGGGAATGGTGGCACCGGTGGCATATACGGAAAGACGACAAGGTCGTCTAAGGGGAGGAGTGGGAGTTCCTGTACAAGTTCTTCTTCAGTGGTATCCGTATCTCTGTTTTCCTCTTTTCTCTCTTTGGTTTCCATGTTTCTTTCTCCTTTCTAAAATAGGCGTATTGTTACGTATGAATTTATTATACCTAAATCAA
>JAPOOP010000598.1 GCA_026713385.1 Candidatus Poribacteria bacterium
GACGTAAACGCTGCTATCAATATCAAACGGGCGGGCTTGGCCGCCTAAAGTGGAGCGATAATAAGACGGGTTTTCTCTCAGAGAAAAGCGCAGTCGCTATGAAGCACAAGCCCCTACCTTCAGGTAGTGGGTACCTATGACGTAGGTTCGATTTGAAAGTATACCAACCCGCTATATACGATAATAGCAAAAATCTTTGATTATTTATTAAACTCACGTTATAATACCAATAGGTTGCATAGGTGGATTTTCAATTGGCTCGGCAGTGAAACCGGTTTTGTTCTTTTCAGCCCCTGTTACAACCGTGATGTTCCTGAACGGAAATATAAGCGAGATACTGTGCTTGTCTATTTAGATACGTCAATTCCAAGTTTTCTAATTCGGGATCATAGGACGGAACCAGAGATTGTTAAGATGCAAGAGGTAACTTTCCGCTTATGGAGAGATAAACGGTTTCAGTTTGTTATTTCACAGCGTGTTATAGACGAAATTCAAGTTGGCAAGCATTCGGATAAAGTAAAGCTCAGACTGCAAGCTGTTGAAAAGTTAGGGATACTTGAAATTACAGAGGAAATTGAATTTCTCGCTACACTATTGTTGCAGGCACAAGCACTTCCGCCGGATCAAGAAAGCGATGCAATACACGTGGCAGTGGCTACCGTAAATGAGGTTCCGTATCTTGTTACATGGAATCTTCGGCACCTTGCAAACCCAAATCAGAAAATCCAATTTGACCGGGTTTGTAAGACAGCAGGTTATTTTCCAGTTAGAATTCTAACGCCGAAACAACTATTGGAGATTGAAACATGAACGAAATTTTGGAAGAAGTCCGCGAAACAAAGCAACAAGTTCATGCGCGATTCAATGGCGACATTCATAGATACTGTGTTGATGTAAGGCGTAGGCAGGAAGAACTTAAGAAACAGGGTGTAAAATTTCTGTGCCTTAAGGGAAAACAGAAGCGCAAACCCTCTCCCGCCGAAACTGACAAAGTGTAGATAAGTAGATATCGCGTAAAGCACTGTCTGACAATCCGACTTGACAGGGACCTTCTGTGTTATCTGTGATAATCCGCGATTCAGACAATCAACAGAAACTTTACACACCCTGGTATGGACAGCATTAACACCATTCCACAGGATACACCTCCTGTATCTCCCAATTGAACACACAAGATATGTTTTTTGCTGAAAAATACCTTGCAGTAAAAGTGTTTTGTTGTCCTTAACACCTAAATCCGCCTTATCAGGAGGACTTTAAGAGGAAATGCGTAAGTCCTATTCAAAAGCATGGAGAATTGTTTATGAGTAAAACGAGAAAAGTTTTGATGATGAATGAGGCGGGACGTATCTGGACGGAGGAACAGGAAACACCAGCACCAAAATCGGGACAACTCCTAATTGAAGTTCATGCTTCAATGGTGAGTCCCGGCACGGAACTCGGTGGGGTCAAGCGGCGACGCGAGAATCCAGGTTCCGAAGTCCGGCAACGTCCGTTCGGGTACACGAATGCCGGTGTTGTCATCGGTAAAGAGGGCGACTGCGACGAGTTTGAGATCGGCGACAGGGTATCTGGCATGGGTGGTGGATATGCGCTTCACGCCACGCACGCCTGTATCCCACATAACCTGTGCGCGAAAATTCCGAATGACGTCAGCCACGAAGAAGCCGCATCTATTCATCTCGCGGCAACCGCACTCCACGCAGTGCAACGCGGGCGCATCCGTATCGGCGAGAACGTCGTTGTTGCTGGATTAGGCATTGTTGGACAATTCGCGTGTCAGATAGCCAGAGCCGCGGGTGCCTATGTTATTGGCTTGGATAGGTTGCCACTGCGGATAGGCATTGCTGAAGCCGCGGGGATACACCGTGCGATAAACGTCTCGGACACAGATCCGATTCCAATTGGGAAGGAATTCACCAAAGGCTACGGCATGGATTGTGGGATTATCGCCTTCGGTGGCGATGGAACAAGTGCGTTTCAGCAGATCCGTGCGATGCTCAAGACAGCACCGGATACCCATAAAGTCGGACGGATTGTCATTGTCGGCGGTGCGAACATTACACACGGATTTGCGGCGGGTCTTGGCAATGTTGATGTTATTAGTGCGGCGCGCACTGGACCCGGTTACCACGACGAGGACTATGAACACGGTGCGGATTACCCACCGGTGTTTGTCCCTTGGCCCACACAACGCAACTTAGAATTATCACTGCGGCTGATGTCGGA
>JAPOOP010000264.1 GCA_026713385.1 Candidatus Poribacteria bacterium
CCGAGAAGTACGGTGATGATGGCGATAAAGAGGAAACCAGTCGCAGCGCGTGTCGCACCGAGTACATCGCGGGCGACAGATTTTGGACGCAAACAGTCCCATGTAATGAAATAGAGGAACAACGTGCCAACAATACCTATAAGTACCCGCATGCTGAAGATGATCTGATAGAAGAGGTTAAAAGAAACGGTATCTGTGGATTGCTGTCTGAAAAAGAGGTTCAGGCAGAGCAGCAGCACTACACCGGAAAGTGTACAGAGCAGAACGGTATTAAACCGTTTCAGGTAAACCACCGGTAAATCAGGCACCACGAGGTACCAATGACCAAACCACATTCCGCTGTGGACTGCGCCGAGCAGCGCAGCGGCTGTTAAAAATTGAAGTGGCAACAGGAACATTTCACCGGGTAGTTGTAAGATTTGAAGATACCGTTGGGCACTCAAAATCAACCACGTCACACCGGAAATAAGTCCACTAAAGAAAAGGAGTCGTGTGAGGCGTGGTGTTTTGAACCACCAAGTCAGTGTATAGATAAGAACAATGAGAACGAAACAGATAACAGAAATAGACTCAGGGTTCTGCCAAGATCCGAAGAAGTTACGAAATGTGACAGGTTGCTGATGGACCGCGAGGTTTGCACATCGTGATAATCCACCCACAAGTAGATAAATGCTGCCCATCAAACGGTAGAAATTCGCACCCACTAACCCTTTCGGGACTAAGAGGAGGAGAGCGAACCCACCAACCGCGAGTTGACTGAAAACAAGATAAAAGACATCAACGATACTGATTTTTAATTATTCCTTGCGGGTAAACTTCGGGCGTTTGAATTTCGACGTGCGTTCCTTAAATCTGAAGAAATACCCTATCAAAAACCCTGCGCCGTTGTTGCAGGCTACAATTCTGGTGTGAGATAAAGAAACGTCAAAATTCACAAATATAACCGAAGTTGCCACGTAGGTAAACTTCGGGCATTTAGACTTTTACGGGCTTTCGGAGAAAATGGCACTCACAAAAATGTAAACCCATTATAGTTCACCGTAGAGCGATGAATTGGGGCATCGCTATGCTCAAGAACCATAATGGGTTTACCTGTCGTGCGCGGTTTAAACACGCGCTGTTTGTGATGTAAGACGATATGTTCCGTCTATATAATTTCGACTGTAGCCCCGAGATCTTCGAGTTGTTCTTTCGTTTTCTCGGCTTCCTCTTTGGCAATGCCTTCTTGAATGACGACTGGTGCGGATTCGACCTTCTCTTTCGCTTCCTTCAAACCGAGCCCAGTAATAGCGCGAACCTCTTTGATAACCGGAATCTTCTTGGAACCGAAGTCTTTGAGTTGAACGTCAAATTCTGTCTGCTCTTGGGCTTCGGCTGCCTCTTCCCCTGCGCCATCTGCAGCAACTGGCATCATCCCAGGCATAGCGATGGCTGGTGCGGCTGATGCACTGACTCCGAATTTATCCTCTAAGGCTTTGACGAGTTCAGAAAGTTCCAGAACGGTCATATTACTAATTTCGTCAATCAATTTATCCAAGTCTGCGGCCATGTTTTTATCCTTTCTATATGTAGTATCAAATTAACTTGATTAGAAACCTTCCGATCAAGTCGTGCAAGGTTAAGTCACCCGGACTTAGCTACCCTACAATATTTGATAAAGCGCGGTATGCGCTTTTGTGTTAGGCGTCTTCTGCCTCTTTCTTCTGGTCAGCAACCTGTGATAGTACGGAGGTTACCTGACGTATCGTTCCACTGAGTACGTTCACCATACCTGTAATAGGTGAACCCTGATTTAAGGTATTGACGAGTCCGGTAAGAGGGGCACCGATAATTCCGACGGTGCGGGCGATCATGACATCTCGTGATGGCATATCTTTCAGGGCTTCAACGCCTGTGGCATCAATGATTCGTGTTCCAAGAATGCCCCCTTTAACCTTAAAATTTTCGTGTTCCTCGCCAAATGCAAGCAAGATTTTTGAAGATGTCGCCGGATCTGTACCAGTAGCGAGGGCTGTATTTCCTTTCAGATAAGGAGCTAAGCCATCAATACCTCTTTCTTGAGCGACGACGTTTACTAATGTGTTCTTACAGACCTTATAGCGGATATCTGCTGCTCGGAGTTGGTTCCGTAGTTCGTTAATTTCTTCGACAGTAAGCCCCTGAAAATCTGTTAGCAGAACGACATCGGCATTGTCAAAAAGCTCACGAATTTGTTCTGTTTGCTGAACATTTGCCTGATTCGGCATGTTTCAGTTCCTTTCTATATCGGTTGTATAGTAACCATAGTGCGATACCTTGGTTTCCGTACCTATAAACCTGTTAATTGGGTATGCGATTGCATGCAAAAAGCCCCCAGGCACCTGGAGGCTAACATCCAAAAAGGAGCGAACAGCAGATGATGCGATTTCACGGACGCTTCAATCGTACATCACTCGTTCAGTTCCATTCAAGCCTCGGTAGGCAATTAAGCCGATGGCACCTACGTTCTACGACTCTATTCAGTTATAGGACTATTCCATATCGTACCCCGTGCGGATTATGCAAAGTGCTGTGGGTCTATTCGGATAGCGACTCCCATTGTTGCTGATATAGCAACGCTCCGAATGTACCTACCTTTCACCGCTGACGGACGAGCGGCAACAAGCGCACCCATCACTGCGTTGAGGTTCTGTTTAATACTTTCTTCCTCAAAAGAGACTTTGCCGATGGGGACCTGAACAACACCGGAAGAACGTTCTACTCGGTATTCGATTTGTCCGGCTTTGATATCACGGATGGTTTCGGCGACATCCATTGTGACAGTACCAGCTTTGGCGTTAGGCATTAAGCCTCGCGGTCCAAGGACTCGCCCAAGTTTGGGCATGATATTTCGCATTAAGTCCGGTGTTGCAATTGTTGCGTCAAAATCGAGCCATCCGTCAACAATTTTATCGACGAGTTCGTCGGTTCCAACGAAATCTGCCCCGGCTTCTTCGGCTTGTCGTGCCGGATCGCCTTGGGCAAAGACCACAACACGAACAGATTTTCCTGTTCCGTGTGGCAGCGCGACAGTGCCTCGGATATTTTGGTCTGACTGTCGAGCATCTACGCCAAGACGCGATGCCAAATCCACGGTTTCATCAAACTTTGCACTGCCCGTTTTTTTGACCAGTGAGACAGCCTCGTCTATCGTGTAAAGTTGAAGTCTGTCTATGTGTTCGTTGATACCGTTGTATCGTTTCCCTTTTTTCGCCATGTTGTTCTCCATGGGACATATCTCTATAGTCCCGTTTCAAAGTGAACTTATCCTTATATCGATGATGCCGTACTTCGTCAGATGGATCAACTTTGCTAATTAATCGTCAGCCCCATGCTACGAGCGGTTCCTTCCACCATTCGCATCGCTGCCTCTAAGTCTGTGGTATTTAGGTCAGGTAGCTTCGTCTCCGCGATTTCTCGAATTTGCTCCATTGTAACGGAAGCGACCTTGTTCCGATTAGGTTCACCAGAACCTTTGGCAATCTTTGCTGCGGATTTGAGTAAGATCGCGGCTGGCGGTGACTTTACACTGAAACTAAACGACCGATCGCTATAACAGGTAATGACGGTTGTCACCACCATTCCGGTTTGATGCTGCGTCTGGGCGTTAAACGATTTGATAAACTCCTGTAGATTAATCATGTAAGGTGCGAGACTGGGACCAACCGGCGGTTGTGGTGTCGCCTGTCCGGATACTAACTGGAGTTTAACTTCACCTGCTATTTTCTTTGCCATTGTTTTTCCCTATTTTGCGTTGTGAGCGTTTCAAGGTGCGTTTTACAGTAAAACGGCGCGAGTTGACAATCACGGTTCTCTATTTAAACAACGCCGTTTGCGTTTAGTTCAATTCTTCCACTTCAAGTAAACCCAAGTCAACGGAAGTGGAGCGACCGAAAAGCGAAATGCTGAGGCGTAACCGTTGGTTTTCCAAGTCAATTTCCTCGATTTCGCCGGGGAATCCACTAAACGGTCCGTTTATCACCTTGACCTTATCGCCTATTTCATATTCCATTGCGAGTACTGGTGGTACTTCCTCTTCCTCGGTTGACATTTGAAGCATTACTTCGACATCATCAGGACTCAGGGGCGATGGATGTGAGGTGGGACCTAAGAAGTTCATGACTCCCGGTGTTTCTTGTATGAGAGACCAACTTTTTTGCCCAATCAGATTGTCGACATGTGGACCGAGTTCATGGGTGGTATTAACAAGGACGTACCCCGGGTAAGAAGGCCGGAGGCTAACTTTCCGTTGGCTGTCTTTAACCTCTATGACTTCAGTCTCTGGGACATTCACTTGCAGGATTTCGTCCTGTAACTCTTCCCTCGCGATCATGTTGTCGAGGTTAAGTTTAACCTTTTTCTCATGTCCAGTGTATATTTGAACGACGTACCAGTATCCATCCATAGTCTGATTCACCAGCGTATGCACATTTTAACGAATAAAGAGGGTTCTGAGGAAAGCCATACCGAAACCTTCAAGGGAATTACTCAGGACGTACTGGCTTACAAGTACAGCAATTAAGGGGATACAGGCTATTGCTGCCGCTATCACCTTCCGACGTCTATTGTCCCGATCAGACAATTCGGCTTCTCTACTACTTTGTGGCTGATCTTCCCAACTTCGCGCAATAAAGAAGACAGCGATTGGTAGAGCTACCAGAAAGATCCAACCCAGAGGGTTGTTCCATTTTGGAAAAGCCGAGTTGCCATCGACTAACCCAATGAAAAGTCCTAACAAGGCAGAAGCTACAATAACAGTAATGGTGCTTCCTTGGACCTCTTTGGCATCTGGTTTAGACACTCTCTGCCACTCTTGATTAATTCCCTGAATATAATTTTTGAAACGAGCTATCATAAGATTAAAAGGCAGGCCAGGAGGGATTCGAACCCCCAACATTCGGTTTTGGAGACCGACGCTCTAGCCGTTGGAGCTACTGACCTGCAAGTTTTGCGTAGGAGACCGCACACCTATATTTACACACCTATATTTAACGGTTAGAGTAGTGTTGTCTGCATTACCTACTCAAAAAGTTATCGCGTTTCCTTGTGGGACGTATGCTTTCGACAGAAACGACAGTATTTCTTCCGTTCATACCGATTTTGGTTTGTCCGGCGGTTCCGGGTTGTTACATAATTCCGTTGACTACATACATCACATGCTAATGTTACAATGTCTCTGGGCATAATACATCCTCTACTTTCAATAAGTGGAGCCGATGACCGGAATTGAACCGGTGACCTCGTCCTTACCAAGGACGCGCTCTACCAACTGAGCTACATCGGCAAGAATGAAAAAGGTCAACAAGCGGGAGACGGGAATCGAACCCGCGACACATGGCTTGGAAGGCCAATGCTCTACCAGCTGAGCTACTCCCGCATAATACGAAGGGGAACTGACATGCGACTGAGGCATGATAATCTGGAATCTACAGTGAGTGCGCTTTGTAGCATGAAAAATCTGCAAGCCGCTCCGTAGACTTGTCCCCGACCAGATCCCGCTGCGATGCTGCTTCCTATAAAAGCAGATGGGGGCAGATGGATTCGAACCACCGTAGGCATAGCCAACAGATTTACAGTCTGCCCTATTTGACCGCTCTAGCATGCCCCCATTAAAAAAGCTGACGAGAGGAATCGAACCTCCAACCTAGTGATTACAAATCACTTGCTCTACCATTGAGCCACGTCAGCAGCACTCTTAATTATACCCACTTTATTGGGAGTTGTCAAGTGCCTTTAATTTTTTGGACTATTTTTTCGGCGAGAAGCTGTTCTGGTAGGAGCGATTTCCGCCACTGACGAGATCTAAAGACCTTCCTCACGCTCCTCTGGGTCAGAATCGCCTTCGCGTGCGAGGAGTTCTTCATTGAATATATCACTCCCGTCGTCTGAATCCTGCGAGTCGGTAAAAATCGACGGTGTATTCTGGACCGGTGCTTTGACCTCACTTTTTTCAAAGTGAAGTTTACCTTCAACCAATTCTTGTATTGCAACGGCGACAGGTTTCTTTTTTTTATCTGCGGTGCTTGAAGGCGCAATAGGGAAACCGTCTGCATTTATATCTCTGGCGCGTTTTGCGGCAATATTCACTGCGAGGTATTTATTCGCTACGCGTTTCACTAAGTCCTCATTGTAAATCACTTCGTTCATTTTGTTTCTCCCCATTAAATACAGATTCAGATTGAGCGTATTATAATTATACTTAATTTCCCTCAAAAGTCAAATTAAAATGGCAGAAAAGTTGACAAACAGGTTTTAAAATGTTAGAATTGGAATATTGATTCGGCATCAGTATGTTTTATGAACCACATAAGGAAACTCGTAAATGGATACAAACATCCAACCTATCCTTGAGAAATCGCTTGCGGGAGAACGGTTAGACTTTGACGACTGCCTAACGCTTTTCAAGAGCCACGATTTACTTGCCCTGGGGCACGCTGCAGATATTGCCCGACAACGCAAGCACCCGGAAGACTTCGTCACTTACATTGTTGACCGAAACATCAACTATACCAATTGGTGTTATGTTGACTGTGATTTTTGTGCTTTCTATCGCCACCGTCAAGATCCTGACGCTTACGTCATGGAGCGGGGAGAACTGGGAAAAAAGATACAGGAAACACTGGATCTTGGTGGTGAGTTGATTCTCATGCAAGGTGGATTGCATCCGAAACTTAAACTTGACTGGTACGAAGATCTTCTCCGTTGGATCAAAGCCAATTACGGCATTCATATCCATGGGTTTTCCCCGCCAGAGTTGGACTGGTTTGCCAAGATAAACCGTATGTCGTTGCGAGAGATGCTTATCCGGTTGCGAGATGCTGGGCTTGATTCGATTCCTGGTGGCGGTGCGGAGATTCTCACTGACCATGCCCGGAATGAGATTAGTCCTAAGAAGTGCACAGCTGATGAATGGCTGGAGGTTATGCGTCAGGGACACTTGGTTGGACTCAAGTCAAGCGCGACGATGATGTATGGGCATGTAGAAAGTTATGCCGAACGTGTTGAGCACCTCGTCAGGCTGCGTGATTTGCAAGATGAGACAGGTGGATTTACAGCGTTTATCTGCTGGTCGCTACAACCCGCCAACACCCGTATGGATCATATACCACCCGCAGGAAGCTTTGAATATCTCAAAACGCTTGCTATTTCGCGATTGTTCTTGGATAATTTCGACAACTTTCAATCCTCATGGGTAACTCAAGGTCCGAAGATCGGACAATTATCGCTTAAATTCGGTGCGAATGATATGGGTGGTACAATGATAGAGGAAAATGTTGTCAGCAAAGCTGGAACGGTCTATTGCATGCCGATTGAGGAAATCGAACGCACTATAACCGAGTTAGGTTACATTCCCAAACGCCGTAACTTCTTCTACGACCTTCTGAATTAACGATAATCTGGATGTATCCAGAGTTCGCTCATCTTTTTGCGTGCAGCGAACCAATTCAAATATGTTTCCCGTTTTTTGGCTTGAATCAGTGCTTGACGATGTCGGGCTTGTTCAGCCGGGTCTGTTTGGAACGTTTCAATGTCTGATTCTTCCCGTTCAATGAGTTGAACAATATAAACGGCATTGTTGCCTTTGAAGGGACCACCAATCTCATCAACTTTCATCCGAAATGCTGCAAACATAGTTTCAGTCGAGCTTCCCATACCGGCAATATAATCGCTGTTTGGGCTGAGTGCGAACAGGTTACTTTCTTGGACAGAAAGTCGGTCTGCCTCTAAGCCTTCAGGCGCATCATACTTTTCCAATAAGACATCCAGCGATGTGGTGTCCGCCCGTTGATTGAACAGGCTTTGTGCATCCGCAAAGGCACGCTCTTTGGATTTTTCTGTTTTCAGATCGTTGAAGACCTGTGGTTTGATATCCGAAAACGGTGGAATCGTCGCCGGTTTTTTCTCAAGAACGGTGGCGACAAAATAGGCTTCCACCCGTTCTCCATCTGATCTTTTCGCCTCAATAACCTTTATTACGTTTACTTCCATATCAAAGAGTTCTTCGATTAACCCTTGATAGCCCCATCTTGCCCCAATCTGTGGGATAGTTGTAACATCACGGCTGAAAAACCCGGTTTCCAGCGCAATGAGAGAAAGATTCTTGTACGCTTCAAGTGCGAGAGCTGCTTCATAATCCTGAATTTCAATTTCATACAGAAGGTCAGACGCAACTTTTTTTGCCGTATCAACGCCGCTGACTTGAACAAGTTTTTGTCGGATATCGTATTGGACTTGATCAAAAGGTTGAACTTCTGGTGCTCTCTTCTCCTCTAATTTGATGATGTGATACCCAAATTGTGTTTCGACTAAACCGCTGACTTCTCCCGGTTCCAAGGTGTCAAAGGCTGTTTCCTCAAAGGGTTTCACCATGTCTCCACGTGCGAAGTAGTCTCCGGGTGGAAGTTTTGGGTTGTTGCCTCTCAATGCCCCGCCTTGGGCACCGGAAGGCCCCTCTGAATGCGTCATCGCAAGTCCAGCGAAATCCGCGCCTGCTGCGAGCTCTGCGTTGATGGTTTTGAGGAGTTCCTCTGCAGCGGTTTTGGTTTCTGCTTTTTGTTCGTCGGTTGCGCTGTCAGGAAACTTTTTCAAAATATGGCGTGCTTTAACGACTTCTGGTGTCGTAAACTCGGCTTGGTTTTCCTCGTAATACGTAGCCACCTCTTCGTCTGAAACGAGCTCGGCAGGATTTACCCTGATAAACTTTACATTCACCTGTTCTTCCGATTTATAATTATCCCGATTTTTCTCAAAGTACGCCTCTGCTTCTGCTTCATCTACCTCAGTTGTTGCGACATAATCGCTATGCTTAAATTCAATAAATTTAACTTTAGCCTTATCTGATTCAAGTCGATATGCCTGTTCTGCTTCAGTATCGGTTACCAGTTCAAGTGATTGGACACTATCTCGAAGTTCAGTGGAACTAAGTTGTAAGCGAACATTCTCTGTATAGAGGTCTGCTGCCCCGAATTGTTGATAAAGATTGTATTGCTCGACTCGGCTTGCGTCACTTCGGATGTAGCGTTCTATCTCAGCATGACCGATATCCACGCTTCCAAGAATAGTTTGTTGCACCCAGCGATCAATCACCGATTTCTGCGTTTCTTCCCGATCAGGCGCGCCAAGCCTTTGGTTTCGTCTTTGATTCTCTATGGCGTTGGCAACGGCACTTTCAAACTCTCCGCGTTTGACTTCAGTGTTATTAATTCTAAGAACGACTTCTCCCTCGGGTCCTTCGTCTCCGCCGCGCGTGTTGCTATAAAGGAACACTGTCCCTACAAGGAACACAATGGCGATTATCCACATAAAGAGTTGCGCAATAAATTTTTCGCGTAGAAAGATAATCATGTTTTACGAGGTATCTCCTGTTTCGTTGCTATGACAGATTCTCAGGCATACAAAGATGTTAATATTATACATGCAAACGGGGCAAATGTCAAACCAGATAGGCGAAAATACAGTGGATTTTGGGGATCCAGAATAAAAATTTGCTAATTTTTGAAATTTGCTATATACTAATTATCAAATATCAAGGGCGTTGCTTGCATGTCCTTATCAAAACTCAGCAAGGCACACGATGCAGATTCAGGATGCCACAGATTTTAGTTTGAAATATACCTTAGAATCGGGACAGTCTTTTCGATGGAATCGAATAGATGATGCTTATTACGGTGTCGTGGAGGGACGCATCCTCAAAATTTGTCAAGTAGGGACTACCTTGCGTGTTGAGAGCTCTGCCGCCGAGGATAGAACTACCTTCATACCATTTCTCCAACACTATCTTGACCTTAGGCGCGATGTCCCAGAGATCCTGACCGAAGTAAACAATGATGCCTATATGCATCGGACCATTGAGAAACTTTGGGGGATGCGCATTCTCAATCAAGAACTTTGGGAAACGGTGGCATCGTTTATTCTATCTCAGAACAACAATGTATCCCGGATTCGTGGGATTATCCATCGACTCTCCGAGCGTTTTGGCGAACAGTTGACGTTTGGACGTTATATGGATTATAGTTTTCCGAGTCCAGAAGCACTCGCAATTACAACAGAGGATGAACTCCTCGCTTGTGGTGTCGGCTATCGAGCGAGTTATCTTCGCGAGGCTGCAGAAGCAGTTGTTAGTGGTGAACTTGCGCTGACGGCGATGAAGGAGATGGCGTATCCTGAGGCAAAGCGTGAATTAATGCGTCGAAAAGGTATCGGTGAGAAGGTCGCCGATTGTATCTGTCTATTTTCGCTTGGACATCTTGCAGCACTGCCGATCGATGTTTGGATAAAACGAATCTTTGAGACACTTTACCTACGCCGGCGCGCTACGTATCATGAGATCCGCGAGTTCGCACACGCCTACTTCGGGGATCGTGTGGGGTACGCGCAGCAGTATCTTTTTCACTACGTCCATGAATGTCCAGACTGGGCGAATGCCGAGCATTTGTCGCTGATCGAAACGAGTGCGCCTGCTGCGGTGGAGCATCGTAAATCCACCGCGAATTAATAAACATACCACTTTGGAGGGATTAATATGTCTGAAGCATTTGAACAAAGTATTGTATCACTGCTGGAGGAACGTGTTGAACTTGCGATTTCAACCGTTCAGCAATTGAGAGCAGACAAGTTGGAGCTTGAGGCTGAAATTGCCCGGCTCAACAGTGATTTACTGCAACGTGATGCCCAGATTCAAGAACTTGAAAATCGTAATAGTGATCTTACGGAGGAACTTGACTCAGAGCGGGCAGCCACCGCTGATGAACGATCAGAGATCCGCGAGAGACTTGAGGGTTTGATGGATGTCCTCATTACCTCAGATGAAAGTCCGGTAGATACAAACGATGAAATCACTTTTGAGGCAGACAATGATGAATCGGACGCGGAAGCAACCGAAGCTGAAGCATCAACGCGCCCGAGAATCTTTGGGAGTATTTAGAGACTTAATTACTCGTGCGTGTCTTAGTCCTTTCTCATTCCTATATCATGAAACCGTACCGACGAAAGTTCGCTCTCATTGCGGAACGTCCGGATGTCACGTTGCGGGTTGTGGTTCCTGCACGTTGGTATGAAAGTTTTCAAGATATTGTCTTTGAACCAGACTCGGACACACCGTGTGAAGAATTTCCGTGCCCAATCCAATTTTCGGGGTACGGCAGTCGCTTTTACTACCGCCATGGTGTGAAATCCCACTTCCGAGACTTTCAACCCGATATTATCCACTTAGAGGAAGAGGCGTGGAGCCTCAATGCCCTACAGACAGTTCGGTTGAAACGGAAATATTGTCCAAACAGTTGTTTCATTTTTCGTACATCCCTTAGTATACCGACCAAACAGCGGTTTGGCTTTTTGCCTGTGTGGATTGAACGCCGTGTCTTTCGAGAAACGGATAGAGCATTCCCACTGAGCGTGAATGCTGGCAAGATTCTAACCCAACGCGGTTACACCGGGCAACAAACCCCGTTCCCGAATGGCGTTGATATGCGGCATTTCCATAAAATGGAGATCAGCAAACTGAGGGATTCATTGCAGCTCAACGACTGTTTTGTCGTTGGTTACGTCGGTAGATTGCTTCAGATGAAGGGAGTAGATACGCTTCTTGAAGCTTTGGCGCATCTTGTAAACGAGGATACGACGCGCAGATATAAACTTTTAATCGTCGGGCAAGGTGAAGATAAACAGAGTTTCCAAAAAACTGCCGAAACCCTTGGAATTTCTGGACATATTGTGTGGATAGACGCGGTGCCTCCTGAAGAGGTAGCCGCCTATATTAATTGTATGGATACACTGATTCTACCATCTCGGACAACAACCGGATGGGTAGAATTCTTCGGTAGGGTGCTTATTGAAGCAATGGCATGCGAAGTGCCGGTTATCGGTTCAGATTCTGGCGAAATTCCACACGTGATTGATAGCGCGGGACTTATCTTCCCTGAGGGCAATATGGAGGCTTTGGCAGAACGGATACATCGCATCGCGCACGATGCAAGTCTTCGGAACGATTTAGTTGAAGGTGGGCTTAACCGCGTCAAGGATTTTACATGGGAGACAATCGCGGAACAGACTTATCAGGTATATCAGGAGCTGCTTGAAGGGGCTTCGTAGGTTGGCGACTGGAATTAGAATCTGAAAATAAAAAAAGGGAGATGCCCCCGACTGGACTCGAACCAGCATGCCAATTAAGGCACAGGCCCTCAACCTGCTGTGTATACCAAATTCCACCACAGGGGCGTTGTATGGTTAATTATACTTTACCTGGGTAGCAATGTCAAATTTTTTTGGGGAGGATTTAGAAAAATAAAGGTCGCGATTATCTCTCGCGATGTTTACAGTTTTTTGGATAATAAATATGGACCCTTCTACATCGGCACTTGAACAACAATTATCGAACACTCTCGCAGGAGAGGTACGCTTTGATCTGTATTCTAAGGCACTTTATAGCACAGACGCGAGCCTTTACCAAATACAACCGATAGGTGTTGTAATCCCGAAAGATAGCCAAGATGTTATTAAGACTGTGCAAATCGCAGCAGCACGCAACATTCCGATCCTTCCACGCGGTGGCGGCACGAGTCTCGCTGGACAGAGCGTCGGTGAGGCAGTCGTGTTGGACATGTCCAAATACATGAACCAACTCCTTGAGGTAAATGCCGCCGAGCGTTGGGCGCGCGTGCAACCCGGTATTGTTTTAGACGAATTGAACGATAAGTTAAAACCATACGGTTTGATGTATGCCCCTGATGTTGCCACGAGCAGTCGAGCGAACGTCGGTGGCACGATTGGAAACAACTCCGCGGGTTCGCATTCTCTCATCTATGGTAAAACCGTCGATCACGTCATGTCTCTCGACTTAGTACTTTCCAACGCTGATAAAATCACAGCATCCCCCATTTCCATTGCAGAATTAGAAACTAAAAAACAGGGCAACACATTAGAGGCAAACATCTATCGTGAACTTTGCCGAGTGTGCGCAGACAACGAAGCCGAGATCCGTAAACGTTATCCTCGTATCTTGCGTCGCGTTGCCGGTTACAACCTTGATGAGTTTGTTCCAAATGCTGGTTCAAAAGAGGTTACGCCTTATCGTCGCGATGGATGTGATGAAGACCATCCGTTTAGTTTGACGAAAATCCTTGTCGGTTCTGAAGGCACACTTGCAACGACTATTGAGGCGACAGTGAATCTCGTCCCGCTTCCCAAATTAACCGCGCTGTGTGTCGTCCATTTTGAGTCACTTGTTGGCTCTATGGAGGCGATGCAACCTATCCTGGCGTGCAACCCAACTGCCGTAGAACTTATAGACAAAACAATCCTTGATATGGCGCGGCGTTCATTGGAGTTTTCACGGCTTACCACTTTTATACAAGGCGAACCTGCTGCATTGCTTGCTGTTGAATTTTACGGTGAAACACAAGCGGAATTGGAGTCACAGTTAGATAGACTTGAAAAGACATTGAAAAGTGCAGGTTTCGGCTATGCCTTCGTCCACTGTTTCACGGCTGAGGAAAAAGCACGCGTCTGGGAGACGCGGAAAGCTGGGCTGGGCTTGTTGATGGGTATGAAGGGTGATGCAAAGCCGGTTGGTTTCGTCGAAGATGCCGCGGTGCCGATAGAGAATTTACCGGAATACGTCCGCCGATTTGACGAGATCGTCACATCATACGATACAACCGCTGCCTACTACGCGCATGCGAGCGTTGGGCTGTTGCACAACCGTCCTATTGTCAATCTTAAATCCGAAACCGATATTCAGAAAATGCACGACATAGCCCGCGAGGTTCGAGACTTGCTCATGGAATTAGATGGTGCAATGAGCGGTGAACACGGTGACGGGCTCGTCCGCAGTGAGTGGATAGAGAGCATGTTCGGTCCGCAGATATATCAAGCACTCGCTGAAGTGAAAAAAGCGTTTGATCCGAATGGGGTTATGAATCCGGGTAAAATCGTTGACGCACCATCCATGACAGAGAATCTCCGCTTCGGTACAGAATACAACACCATTAAAGTTGATACTTACTTCGATTTTTCCAGTCAAGATGGATTTGGCGGGGCAATTGAAATGTGCAACGGTGTCGGTGCGTGTCGGAAGACTCTGACTGGCACTATGTGTCCCTCCTTTATTGGCACACGTGAAGAGGAGCATTCGACACGTGGCCGTGCCAATGCGCTCCGATCAATTATTTCAGGGGCATTGCCGCCTACGGAACTCACAGGTGAACGGCTCCAAGAAGTGTTAGACTTATGTCTGGGATGCAAAGCGTGCAAGGCGGAGTGCCCATCTAATGTAGATATGGCGAAGATTAAGTATGAGGTGCTTGCACATTATCACAAAGCAAACGGCTTGCCCTTACATCGGCGGTTGTTCGGTGAAATCGGCGCGCTCGCGCCTTTAGGGTCGATGTTCTCGCCTCTCTCCAGCTGGGCAGTCAATAACGGTCTTTCCAAATGGTTTGCCGAGAAGCTCATCGGTGTCGATCGGCGGCGCGATATGCCGACCTTCGTCCGCCCTACCTATGAACAGTGGTTCCGAAAGCGAAAGTCGCGACGAACATCAGACAAAAAGGTCGTCCTCTTTTCCGATACCTTTATGAACTACAGTGAACCCTCTATCGGTAAAGCTGCTGTGGAGTTGCTTGAAGCGTGTGGATTTGAGGTGTTGTTGCCTGAGAAGAAGTGTTGCGGACGACCTCTTATCTCGGAGGGGATGCTTGACAGAGCGGTTGCGAATGCGAGTTACAATATTGACGCGCTGCGCGGTTACGCTGACGCGGGAATTCCAATTGTTGGGTGTGAACCGAGTTGTACTTCTGCTATCACTGATGATTACGTTGAGTTGATCGGTACGACCGACGCGAAACGTGTTGCTGAGGCGACTTGTTCGTTTGAGGAATTTTTTGTCCAACTTGCTGAAAACGGTGAATTGCCCTTGGAACTCTCGACAGAACCGAATGACATCTTGCTGCATGGACATTGCCATCAGCGAGCACTCGTCGGTATCCAACCTACTGTAAAGATGTTAAGTTTGCCGTCGGAACACAATGTCACTGTGATTGATTCGAGCTGCTGTGGCATGGCGGGTGCGTTCGGATATGAGAAAGTACACTATGACCTCTCTATGAAAATTGGCGAATTAAGACTTTTTGAGGCTGTCCGTGAGAAATCACCTGGCAGTTTCGCGCTAAGTGCTGCGGGCTTCTCTTGTAGACATCAGCTGGAGCATGGGACAGGCGTGCAACCGAAGCATCCGGTTGAAATCTTACGTGAGGCAGTTCTGGAATAGGTTAAATGGCTTGATCAGAGCGGTGTGGTTACATGACCGAGTACTCAACGTTGTTCACGTGAGGAAAAAGCAATGTCTAAGATTTATCAACCGCTCGACGATTTCAGGATCGTCGAATTGCCAGAGAAACAGTTACCGTTTTGGAAAATTGCGGGTCCGGGTGCTATCTTAGTCGGTCTGTCTATTGGCGCGGGTGAGAGTGTAATTTGGCCTCTCATCGCCGCTGAGTATGGCGGGAGCATGATCTGGGCGGCGGTGCTCGGTGTATTCCTTCAACTCTGGATAAACTTTGAAGTGGGCCGCTGGACGATCGCTACAGGCGAGACAGTGTACACGGGATACAGCCGTATCTGGCGAGGTTTTGCCCCCTTGTTCATTCTGCTGACCGTGGTGGGTTGGATAGCACCGGGATGGGCACGGACATCGGGGCTTGCGCTCAAAGCACTCCTGCTTGGACCTGGTGGCTGGGGTTCTGACACCTTTTGGACAATAGTGACGTTTTCTGGAGTCGCGATCATCCTCTTCGGACCGAAGATGATTTACCAATCCGTCGAAAGGACGGTTGAGGTGCTCGTCGCCATTGTAACAATCGGGTTGATTCTGGTTGCCATCGCTGTCGGTTCAATGGAAACATGGCAAAAACTCGGTGCTGGTCTGATAAATGTTGGATACATAGACCCAGGCATATCGGTGAAAAAATTGTTTAGTGCGTTAGTTTTCGCAGGCGCGGGGGGAACAGCAAATCTCTTTTACACGTTCTACCTACGCGATAAAAACATCGGGATGGGTGCGCAGCTGCCGGGGCTACAAAACCCGCTTCGGGGCAGGAGCGAAAAGGTGCCTGCAACGGGGTTTCTCTTTGAGGCGACGGAGGAAAACCGAAAACGCTTCATCGAATGGTGGCAATATGTGAAAAAAGACCAGATACTGTTTTTTTGGGCACTCAACACGTTCACGATTTTGCTTTTTATTTTCGGCGCGCTCGCGGTTTTACATCCCCAAGGAATTGTCCCTGAACAAGGCAAACTCATCTACGACGAAGCACGGATATTAGGCGAAATCTGGGGTGTGGTGGGGCAGAGGATTTTCTTATTGGTTGGTGTCGCGACGCTTTTTGGCACGCAACTCGCCTTGGTTGATGGCGTGTCGCGTTCCGTTTCTGACATCATCTACACTAACTTCCGAGGGGCACAAAGACGAAGCTTAAGTTGGTGGTATCTCCTCATCGCAGGCATCTGGATTGTCGGTGGGTGTGTAATCACCTTCGTTATGGAGCAGTTAAACGTCAGTGAATTAGGATTTCTGTTTAATGCGGCGTATATGGGCGGTTTCGCCATGGCGATTTATGTGCCGCTCACGCTTTATATGAACTACCGTTTTCTGCCTGATTTCGCAAAACCGAAACGACTTTCTACCTTCATGATGGTAATCGCTTCATGTGTCTATATCGGATTTGCGATTTCAAGTATTATCTGGGAAGTTAAACAATTAACCGGAGGCTAAAATGGATTTGAAGGCGCGAAAAGCGTTTTTTGAAAAGGAAGGTTATCTCGTTGTTGAGAATCTGTTATCGACAGCAGAAATCGAAACATGCCAAGCAGAAATTCATCGTTTGCATCAGTTTGCTGCAGGACAGGAGTCCGACGCAGAAACGGACCGGGCAGAGATCGCGCGTCGGCACGTCCAGCACGAACCGTTTGCGAAAGATGAAACACAAGGGAACAGTCTACCTGTGCTTCGGAAGGCAGAAAACACGCGTCAGTACTCCGAAGTCTTTCGGGATCTCGCACAACATCCGAAACTCATTCGAGTCGTTCAAGGGCTCATTGGAACAGATCTGCTACTCTTTAGAAGCACGTTGATGTTCAAACCAGCGTTTCATGGATCTTCGCACGGATTGCATCAAGACTCAGCATATTGGCCCATGGAGCCCCCGCGCCTTGTTACCGTGAGTATTGCCCTCAACGACGCTACACCTGAAAACGGTTGTTTCAAGGTAATTCCAAGAAGTCACCTATGGGGCATACAGTCGTGGGGACATATTGCACGTCAGCAGGATGCAGAGCTCACTGACCGGAAGGAGGTCGCGGAACAACAGATGGATGTCCCCCTTTCTGCGGGAAGTGTTCTATTTTTTCATAGTTTAATGGTACACGGTTCCGGACCAAATACCACGCCCAAACCCCGGAACACGGCGTTGTACGCTTACTTCTCACCGCAGGTCCGGTATGTGCCGAAAGATGGAAAGCCAGGGGAGAAAACATTTCCGGTTGTTGCGGGACTCGGTGGCAAAACGGAACTGACGCTTGTCGCCCAAACATAGAAACTCCTTAGACAGACGAAACGACCTCGGGCTACAAGACCTCAGTGGAAATTTCACGTCGGACGGAGGACTATACTGCTATGACTACGGACGAAACTACCAAAGACCTTTCGGAAGAAAAAAATAGCCAAATGCCTGTTGTTAGGAAGCAGAGCAGTGCGGCAGTAGTGCCTGCGAAACCCAATGCCGTTGTTGTTTATGAGGAGCCGGAAGCTGCTCCTGAAAAAAAAGGGTTCTTCGGAAAATCAGGGCGCAAGTCGGTACTGTCCAGCGAACAACTTATACAGTTAATTCAAGAGAACATTCAGGCTTTTCCCGAACACGAAAGACAATTCTTACGGGCGATCTTCGACTTGAAAACATTGACAGCGCAGGAGGTGATGGTCCCGTTGTCGGAGATAGTTCCCTTAACAGTGGATTCGCCATGTTCTGAGATTCCACAGTACTATCGCGCGTCGAGTTATCGTTACATCCCTGTCTATAATGAACGCGTTGACTGGTTGATTGGCGTCGTTGATACCCTGGAAATCGCCACAAGCGAGCAACCAGCCCCGGATTTAGCGATATTTGTAAAGGAGGCGTGTTATGCCCCCGCACCGAAGTCCGCTTTGGATTTATTAAACGAACTCAGGCAATCCGAGATTCCTATCGCGATAGTGGTCAATGAACACGGAAGTTGTATAGGTATTGTAGAACTCATAGACATTTTGGAAAAGATTGTCGGAAATATAGCGACGAATCGGAAGCGGGAGACACCTCATGTGGAACAACTCGAGGCGAACGAGTGGCGGATTGATGCGCGCGTCTTAATTTCTGAAGTGAATACGGCATTGGATACCGATATTTCGACGGATCGGTGTAATACCATCGGCGGCTTTGTCTTCATGTTACTCGGCCGATTACCAGAACAGGGCGAAACCATCGAATATGAAAACCTTGAATTCAATGTAGAAGAAGTTTTCAAATATCGTATTTCTGGGATCCGTATTCTCAAAAAAACGGAGCAATGAGGTGAGAATGCCTACTACAAACACCTAAGCATAAAGAGCGGAAAAATAAAAGAGAAATCATGAAACTAAAACGTTCTCGTCGCCACACTTTCAAAAGAACACGGATTCGATCCTTAATTCTCTGGTATCTCATTCTACTTGGAGCTATCATCGTGCTTGTCTGGAAAATGCCGGCGATCGTTGTCCACTTGTGAAATAGGCAGAAGTCTCAGGTTTACCTGACGATGGAAACCCGTTTCTTAATTAGACTGTTCCTGAATTTTTATTACGCATTTGTGTCGTAAAATTTTTGAAAAACACTCCCCCATAGCGTATTTAAACGTTTTTTACTTGCTTTGGTTACCTTTATGTGGTATTTTTTAATTTGTGATAAAGTTTAGAATTAAGGAGGATTAGTTGGATGTATACTCTTATCTTAATGTCATCTCGTAAGAATTCAGTTCGGCAGCATACCCTTCATCGAACACATATATTGCTTTGCTTTTTTGTTGTTCTTTTCCTACTGATAGCAGCGATCGGCGGCTTCAATTACGGACTCTCCCAAAAGCACCTGAAGATCAGTGCCGAAGAGCAAGCACAAGCGAACGCGAAGCAGCAAATTGAAGAAATCACGCGGGCAAAAGTCCAGGCTGAATCGGAACTTACTGATATTAATGAAGAGATGAAAAGTATCCGAGAGATGACGGAACAAATACTCCAGACTTTAGGCATCCTCGGTCAAGGCGGTGGCGATAGTCGCGAACTTCCGATCTCCGAAGCAGCTATGGCATCCGCTAATGTTGAACAGGAGAATGTCGTCTTACCGCTTGAGCGTGTCGCGGAGGACATAGACGGAAAACAGGAACCGCTAACGGTCAGTCTCTTGAAGGATGAGGTTTTGGTTCTCCATGATTACATCAGCACACATCAAAAACAAGTTGATGAATATCCTTCAATTTTACCGGTCGACCTCCAACAAGCAGACGGAGAGAAACTCGCCTATTGGTATTCGTCTCAGTTTGGATGGCGCAACCATCCGTTGACAAAGCAACGCGAATTTCACCAAGGACTTGATATTAAAACCCCGTCTGGGATCCCTGTGATTGCTGCTGCTGCTGGCAAAGTTGCAGCGGTTAAAACGAATGGGAATTTAGGAAAAACAATCGAGATCGAACATGAGGCAATACTGCTGAAAACATTGTACGCGCATTTGCAAGATTACGCCGACGGCCTCAAAGTTGGGGATCCGGTAACGCGGGGTCAGTTGATCGGCTATGTCGGCAATACCGGGCGTAGCACAGGGTCACACCTCCACTACGGCATTTATGATATAAGCAGAGAAAACTGGATAAACCCAGTTAAATATATTTTAGATCAGCAGCCAACGGTTTCACCCTAACGACACGTTTTCAGTAGGACTGTCCCTATGAAAAAGGAGCGTGAAAATATGCCCTATTTAAAACCTCGCAGCACACATTTGCTGGCGTGGGGGATTATATTATGTCTTTTGGCACTACCCGCTGTCCTGTTCGCACAAGACGAACTTATCCTTATCTCGCCACACCCAGAAGGAACTGAGACGGAGTTTGGAAATAATTTCGAGAAGTGGTACGAGGAACAAACCGGCAGAACAGTCAAAACCGACTGGCGAGATGTGGGTGGCACCTCTTCCAACTATCGGTTCATCGAATCGGAG
>JAPOOP010000258.1 GCA_026713385.1 Candidatus Poribacteria bacterium
AAATGAGACGGGATTGAATCCTAACTACCGGTTCGATAGATTCATTGTTGGTTCCAGTAATATGATTTGTCACGCGACAGCCTTAGCTGTTTCAGAAAACCCCGGACGTGACTATAACCCGCTCTTTATCTACGGTGGCGTTGGATTGGGAAAAACCCATCTGCTACATGCAATTGGTAATCGACTTTTAGCATACCAACCGGATAGGAAAGTCCTCTACGTCACATCAGAAACCTTCATGAACGAGTACGTTGAATCCATCGTCAATCGCGGATCGGCACAAGGATTTCGGACAAAATACCGAACCGCAGATATGCTCTTGATTGATGACATACAGTTTTTACAAGCCAAGGAGGGTACACAAGAGGAATTCTTTAATACCTTTAATGCCCTTCACATGAACTCAAACCAGATAGTCATGAGCAGTGACCGGACACCAGACAATCTCGAAAACCTTGAAGAACGCCTTCAATCTCGGTTTCAATCAGGCATGGTCGCCGAAATCAACATGCCACAATACGAAATACGTATCGCTATTCTCCGGCAGAAATGTCGAGACCAAGGGCTGGAGAATCTCCCCGATGATGTGCTCAGTTACATCGCAGAGATGGTCACAACCAATATCCGAGAACTCGAAGGAACCTTTGTGCGGCTCATTGCGCAAGCGACAATATTCAAAGAAGATTTGACTTTGGACTTCGCGCGGCAGGTGCTGAGTGATGTTGGGACCCCTTCACCCATCCGACACCGAAAAACCGCTACATCAAGAGCCATACAAACTGCCGTCGCCGATTACTTTGGAATCGAAACAGAGGATCTCGTCTCTCATAAACGGACGAAGGAATTGGTGCAACCGCGCCAGATCGCTATGTACATGTGTAGAGAACTGACACCTATGTCATATTCAAATATTGCACAGGCGTTTAATAGGGAGAATCATACCACTGTCATCCATGCCTGCAGACAGATCGAAAAAATCATTGAAGAAAATGGCGAAGATCGAAAAATGATTCTCCTATTACTCGATCAATTCCGTTAACAAAAGCCACCAGTATGTCGCCCCAAGTTTCCCTCTTCAGTGCTCAGTTGCCCCTTTTTCAGTTTTACAATGCCCTTAAAACCTGTGGATAACTTGTGGATAACTTGTGGATAACTCTGTTATTTTTTGTGGATTGATTGTGGATAACTTGTGGATAAGTCAAAAAGTTTCAGGGTTTGTGGATAACTTGTGGATAAGTCAAAAAGTTATCCACAAGTTATCCACAGGGAATTGTCAATGGCCATCAGGGTTTAAGCGACTTATCCACTTATCCACAGCCCCTACTACTTCTACTATGGTATATAATATATATATCGTAATTAGTACAATTAATAGAATTGTGGATAACTTCAAAATTCAAAAGAGGTTAAGCAGGATTAAAAAGTTGTTAACAATATACAAAAAAGTTATTAACAACTTCCAGAAATTACGAGATTCAAAAATTTACGAACAACACCGAGAAAAGTTATCAATCTAATGTTACGCCCCTTGAACAAATGCTGCTAAACAATATTGTTCTCCGCAACTTCCGTAACTATATAGATTGCGAAGTGAGTTTTTCCAAACCTGTCAATCTAATTATTGGCGGGAACGCGCAAGGAAAAACAAACCTACTTGAAGCAATCTATTTCTTGTGTACTGCTGAATCGCACCGAGCCACTCGTGATGGTGAACTCATTCGGCACAACGAAGCAGGATTTTATCTGAGAGGAACGTTGGGAAACAGTAGTAACGATGTGATGTCGCTTGAGGCGATGAAACGCACACGTGGACAGTTCAAACTGAAAAAGGATGGCGTGATTCAAACGAAACGTTCTGAATGGATCGGGCAGTTTAATGCGGTGCTCTTCTCACCGGAATCACTGGTATTAGTGAAAGGTGGACCCGCAGAACGCCGAAGGTTTTTGGACTTGCTCATTTCACAAATCGACAGCATTTACCTAAAAAATTTGCAGAAATATAGACTGGTTCTCAGGCAACGGAACGAACTTCTTAAACAAATTCGCACGACGTTAGGGGATGCAGCACAGTTAGATGCCTGGGACAAACTTCTAATTGCACATGGTACTGCAATTATCATAAAGCGATTGGAAATTTTTCAGGAATTAAAAGCCTATGCTATGCAAAATCACCAAAAACTCACGGGTGGTAAAGAAAACCTTGCATTGACGTATTGTTCCGCATTAATGCGTAATACACATGACACAGAAGACGAAAATGCTGAAAATCCGATAGAAGAATCAGAGATTAGGTTTCTGGAGACCAAAACTGAAACCGAGATAGCAAAGGACTTCAACGTCGCTTTAAGTGCATCGCGCGGTGCTGATTTACAGAGAGGCACAACCCTCGTCGGACCACATCGCGACGATTTTCTCATCGAACTGGAGAAATCCTCTGGAATATCCAACCTTGATTCCGAAGGCGAAAATTGCTTGGAAGCCACAGACGCTGAGAAAGAGGAGATAGACGAAATTGGAATATTCCGAGAGGGAGCGAGAGCTTACGGGTCCCAGGGTCAGCAACGGACGATAGCGTTAGCACTTAAACTGGCAGAGTTAGAGTTAATCCGAGCCGTAACGGGGCAGGATCCGATTGTCCTTCTGGACGATGTCACTTCAGAATTAGATTACAAGCGAACGGAGTACCTATTAAACGTCCTCCAAAATTTGAGCGCGCAAACCTTCATCACTGCGACCCACGCTGAACCGCTTGTGTACCACCTCAATCAACCAAACGTCCTAACAGTGGAGAACGCCCAGATAAACCATACCCCTTAAACTAATTTTAAATGATTGGCCCTTGGGCACCGCTCCATTACACAGAACAGTGGCTTCCTGCTAATTAAATTCACCGAAAATCGGTGCTGAACGAAGTAGAACAACGCCCAGAAGCCAATAGTTTAAAAATTGGAAGACAGAAG
This sequence comes from Candidatus Poribacteria bacterium, assembly GCA_026713385.1. Lineage (GTDB taxonomy): Bacteria > Poribacteria > WGA-4E > WGA-4E > WGA-3G > WGA-3G. The sequence continues at coordinate 2,961 of JAPOOP010000258.1, forward strand.
ATGGACAAAAGCCGAAACTTACATCATCTCCTTGATGAACTCATACGAACACACAACCTTGAGCCCAAGATTCTTGAACAAAAAGTCTTCGCTCTCTGGCGGGAATACCTTGGTACGCCGCTTGGTACAGGAACAGTCCCGGTATCATTGTCGAATGGTACCCTGAAGATTTATACGGAATACTCGGCTTACATAACAGAACTATCGCTTCTCAAACAGAGGATCATAGACGACCTGAACGCCAAATTAGGGCAACCCGTTCTCACGGACTTTCGAATAGAACTCCGTCCAGCACGTGCAACGAAACCTCATGAGACAGAAAGCCGCTCCCCAAACATAAAAACGTCGGAAGAAAACTCTATTGTCAGTAACCAAGTCCCGCCTGAACAGTTAGAGAAAATTGAACAAGCACTCGCAAGCGTGTTGGACCCGCAATTAAAAAATTCCTTGTGGCAATTATTCATGACACAAAGCAAGGAGAAACCTTGACAATTTCAATAGTTCCAGATTTGGATTTGTCCCGTGTGTATTGTGCGAAAAAGTGCATTTTTCCCTTGACAAAAAGCACCATAAAATGATATAATACCTTTACTACAATGAGCGGAAAAGCAATCATTAGCGTCCCTTTCAACGATCTTCCGTATAACGGGTGGGGACCCCGGTTGCGTGTTTGCCTCCCACTCAACAGCGGATAACTGCCTGATACCTGATTCCTATGAAGACAGAAAAATACGAGTTATATCACCAGTCGAATATCATACAGATTGGTAATCTGATAGACGATCTGCATCGTGTGCATGTCCACCTGATATTATTGCAGAGACGCTATTATCGTATCTATCGTAAGTATGCGCCACTGTCTCGTATCCTGAAACATATAACGAAGTTGAAACGGACAAGTAAACCGCATTGGAATCAACTGCCAAGTCAAATGATCCAAGACGTTGCGATCCGCATTGATTTGGGTTATCAAGCCTTTTTTGACAATATAGAAGACCGCAAGTTAGGCAAAACGAAACGCAAAGTCGGCAAACCGAAAATCAAGCCAAATCATAAGTATAAGTCAATCACGTTGACACAAGCAGGCTACAAAATAGCAGGTAACCGCTTGACGATCAACTGTCTGAAAAAGTCATTCACCCTTTGGAAACACCGTCAATGGACGGGCAGAATAAAAAAAATAACAATCAAGCGCGATACTGTAGGTGATTACTATTTGTATCTCGTCTGTGAGGATTGTAAACCTTCCAAGAAACTCCCACTGACCGGTAATGAGGCAGGGGTAGACTTCGGAATGAAAACATTTCTCATACTTTCAGACGGCATAAAGATAGCGTCGCCAGAATTCTATAAACAGAGTCTCAACGCGATCCGTTCAGCAAACAAGGCACTCTCTCGTAAGCAATATCTTTCAAGGGGTTGGTTTCGTGCAAAACGCCACCTTGCCCGCGTCCATAAGGATATAGCAAATCGTAGACGTGACTGGTTCTTTAAATTGGCACTTCGCCTTGTTCGCAGATACGATAGGATTGCGATTGAGACGCTGAATCTTGAAGGTATGAAAAAACTTTGGGGACGCAAAGTCTCTGATATAGCCTTCGGTGAGTTCTCATTGATACTTCAATGGACGTGTGCCAAATATGGGAAAGTGTTTGCGAAAGCAGGACGGTGGCAACCGACAACGAAAGCATGCCATGCCTGTAAATATAAGAGCGAAACACTCACACTTTCCGACAGATATTGGACGTGTTCAAAATGCAGTACCTCTCACGACAGAGATATAAACGCTGCGATAAACATTTTGCAGGCAGGGGTAGCGGTCTAAGGAGACCATAAAACCGATCTGATTCGGAATAATTGCCTGCGGGTGGAGTGATAATAAGACGGTGGACTCTTTGAGAAAACCGCAGTCGCTATGAAACCAAAGCCCCTACCTTTATTTAGGTAGTGGGTGCTATCACTTACGTTAAGTAACGGGCTGTTATCACTTACGTTAAGTTTGTTAAGGAGGTACACAAGGTATTTCCCAACATAGTACCAACGCCCCTAAAAATTCTTACTGTAAAGCAAAAAAGCAACCATGCCCGTTAGGGCAAATTCACAGCGAGGGATCATAATTAAAGATGTCAAAAAAAGCACGCACATATACGGCAAGCGATATACAAATCCTTGAAGGACTTGAAGCTGTCAGAAAACGTCCAAGTATGTACATCGGCAGTACGGGTCCCGCTGGACTACATCATCTCGTCACAGAACTGGTCGATAATTCCATAGACGAAATCGGTGCCGGTTACGGGACACAAGTCACAGTTAATCTCCATCGCGATGGTAGTGTAAGCGTCACTGATGACGGACGAGGTATTCCTGTTGGCACCCACGCGACAGGAGTTTCTGCTCTTGAGGTAGTTATGACCACACTACACGCTGGCGGTAAATTTGATGGTCGAGAACAGGTCGGCTACCAAACCGCTGGTGGCTTGCACGGTGTTGGTGCGTCTTGTGTCAATGCCCTCTCTGAATGGCTCCACGTGCAAGTCTATCAAAACGGCGCAATTTACGAGCAGCACTACGCTCGCGGTATCCCACAGACATCTGTAGAGAAAGCCGGTAAAAGTAATAAAACAGGCACCCAGACGACATTCATGCCAGATTCCGAGATATTTGATACGCTCGACTTTTCACACGATATCCTTCGGGACCGGCTTAGAGAACTTGCGTTTCTTAACAAAGGCGTACGGATCCAATTTCACGACGTTCGTGATGATGAAAATTCGGAACCAATTGCTTTTCAATACGACGGCGGAATTGCCTCTTTCGTCACCTACCATAACCAAAACAAAGAAGTCCTGCATTCCGAACCCATTTACATAGAGGGTATTGAGTCAGAGGTTGCAGTAGAGATCGCCTTTCAGTTCAATACTACTTATACAGAGAGCATTAGCTCCTATGCCAATAACATTCGTACCCCTGAAGGTGGATTTCACGAGAGCGGCTTTAAGAGTGCTGTTACTCGTGCCTTCAAAACGTATGCCACTGCCAACGATCTCCTGCGCAGTGCGAAGATAAATCTCACTGGCGAAGACATCCGCGAAGGAATGACTGCAATCATCAGCGTTAAAGTCCCGGATCCGCAATTTGAAGGACAGACAAAGTCGAAACTTGGAAATACAGAGGTCGAAGGAATCGTTCAGAGTTTTGTTGGTTCCCGTCTCAAAATACTTCTGGAAGAAAACCCTGCTGTTTCTAAACGCATCATCCAAAAAGCAATCCAAGCCGCGCAAGCTCGCGAAGCCGCCCGCAGCGCACGTGAGGTTATCCGCCGCAAAAGTGTCCTTGACTCCGCTTCTATGCCGGGAAAACTTGCTGACTGTTCTGAGCGCGACTCATCCCGAACCGAGCTCTTCCTCGTAGAAGGAGACTCCGCCGGCGGGACCGCCAAACAGGGAAGGGATCGGCAGAACCAAGCTGTCCTCCCGCTTAAAGGTAAAGGTATCAATGTAGACAAGGCAAGGCTCGACAAAATACTCAAAAATGCCCAAGTCATTGACATCATCACGGCACTGGGAACCGGGATCGGTGCTGAAGAGTTCACTCTTGAAAAGCTCCGCTACGCCAAAATTATCATTATGGCGGATGCCGATGTTGATGGTGCTCACATCCGAACGTTGCTTTTAACTTTCTTCTTCCGACAGATGCCTGAACTCATCGCTGCTGGGCATCTCTACATTGCCCAACCACCACTTTACCAAGTTAGAAAGGGCAGAAATTCACAGTACTTACAAGATGATGAGGAAATGGAAGACTACCTCCTCACCTTAGCACTTGATACCGTCCAGATAACAAACGCTCGGAGGGACGCACCTTATACGTCATCAGAGTATCGGACCATCGCCAACTCTGTTCGCAAAATTCAAGGTCTCATTAATCAAATCAACCTGAGTGGTGTATCGCTCTCAAGTTTGAGAAGTGAGACTCCAGATCCAGCGGACACATCCGACAATGTAGATAAATTACTTGAGATGCTTAATGTATCTCCTATACAGGTAGATGATCCGCCTACTGCAGCACAAGAAACTTCCGAAGACGCAGCTTCTACCAGTCCACAAACAATGCTTTTTGCAACCGATGAAACGGTCGACAGACCGAGTGCCGCTGAGCACACTCCACGGACATGGCATCACGAACTCCGGCGTGAACTCGAGAAACTTGCAGAGTTTGACATTCAAGAGACGGACTTTCTTTCCTCAGACGAGAAGAATGGTTCGGGTACAGCAAAGAGCCAAAAATTGTTTAGCGTTCAACCGGAAAATGGCGAAGTCTACCAGGCAGACGATATTTTATCACTCGTGCAACATCTTTTTGAGATAGAACACCGCGGTCTCACGATTACTCGATACAAAGGCTTAGCCGAAATGAACGCTGAGCAGCTACGAGACACCACTATGCGCCAAGACGAGCGCATCCTGCTTAGAGTGACGCTTGAAGACGCCGTCGAAGCTGACCGCATCTTTACGCTTCTCATGGGGGATACTGTTGAACCTCGACGAAAATTCATAGAGCGCTATGGGTCTCAGGTAAACCTTGATTTATACGGTGCCTAAATCTTCTATTCATTGCATTAGTTACCCGATATAGGAACAATCGGTTTCCGACGATGATACGGTAAGGACATCTCTTGTGGGTGTCCGTAACCTCTTAGTTAGTAGTTTATTTTTTTCAAGGCTTAGCTTAACGAGCCTGGATTTATTAGCAACAGAGGATACCGATTGTTTCCACAGAAAAGGAATAATCAATAATATAAAAAATACAATGGAAAACATCCAAGAACGCAACATAGAAAACGAATTGACGACATCGTATCTCACTTACGCGATGAGTGTCAACACCAACCGCGCGATACCTGATGTCCGCGATGGTCTCAAACCGAGTACCCGTCGGATTATTTACGCGATGGGAGAGATAAATCTCACTGCAAACCGACCTTATGACAAATGCGCTGCTGTTGTTGGGGAGGTGATGAAAAACTATCATCCACACGGTGATGGTCCCATTTACGGCACCCTTGTTGGATTAGCACAGCCGTTTAACATACGCTATCCGATAGTAGACGGACAGGGAAACTTTGGGAGTATTGACGACGATCCACCGGGTGCGATGCGCTATACGGAATGTCGCCTTACTGTTATTGCCAGTGAGATGCTCACTGACATTGAAAAGCAGGTGGTTGATTTTCAGCCCAATTATAAGGATTCCCTTGAAGAACCGACAGTCCTTCCTGGTCTACTGCCGAATTTGCTCGTCAATGGCACAACAGGTATAGGTGTTGGTTATCTTACCCGCATACCGCCGCACAACCTCAGTGAAGTTGTTGACGCGCTACTTCATAAGCTCACAGATCCAGATGCCACTTCAGAAACTCTCATGGAACACATCCCCGGACCCGACTTTCCTACCTCAGGTATTATTGTCGGTACCAGTGGTATAGAGCAGATGTATACCACCGGCAGGGGAAGCATCACTATCCGAGCCAAGGCGCTCATAGAAAGAGTTTCCATACGCGGGTCGGAACGAGAACAGATCATCATCACCGAAATTCCGTATCAAGTAAAGAAAAACCAACTGTTAGAGCGGATGTATCAATTGGTTGTCAGTAAAACGATTACTGGAATTGACGACATCCGAGATGAATCAGATAAAGAAATTCGTATCGTCATACCTCTCAAACGCGGTGAAATTGCCCAAGTTATCCTGAATCAACTGTATAAGCACACGCAGATGCAGACGAACTTCAGTGCAAGTCTGCTCTGTCTTGTAGATGGGCTTCCGAAGATTCTGACGCTTGAGGAAATCATCCGCCACTATCTCGCACACCGTAGGGATGTGGTTCGGCGGCGGACGCAATTTGAACTCACACGTGCCGAACGTAGAACTCACATTTTAGAAGGATATCTCTTAGCACTACAAAACCTCGAAGCAATTATCGAACTCGTTCAAATAGCTGAGTCACCGCAAGCGGCAGAACAGGAACTCCGAGACACTTATCAGCTCACCGAGCAGCAGGCGAGGGAAATTCTCACGATGACGCTCCGGCAGTTGACAGGACTGGAACGTCAACGAATTCATGATGAATATACGGAGCTCCTTGATCAAATTGCTGAATTTCGAGCGATCCTCGCCAACGAAACATTGATAACGGATATTGTCCGAACGGAACTTGAGACCCTGAAAGAAAAATATGGTGACGAACGCCGTACCGAAATTACAGGTGAGGTCAAAGAATTTGAAGTCGAAGATCTCATTGCTGATGAGGAGATGGTGGTCACGTTATCGCATGCTGGTTACATCAAGCGGTTACCTATGGACACCTATCGGAAGCAGCACCGCGGCGGGGTTGGGATCAGGGGTGCTGCGGCAAAGGATGGCGATTTTCTGGAACACATCTTTGTCGCCACCGCCCATCAGAACATTCTGTTTTTCACGGATTTGGGCAAATGTTATACGCTGAAGGTCTATCAAATCCCTGAATCCAGTCGTCAGTCGGCTGGGCGCGCAGTAGTGAACCTACTTCGTTTAGCACAAGGTGAAAACATCACAGCCTATGTTACGGTTCCTCCCAAGGTCGTCAGTCAAGAAATTGAAGCGGTTGAGGAGGCAGATGCCGGCGAGGTTGCATCGGATGCATTCGTCTTCATGGCGACCCAACAGGGCATTGTCAAAAAGACAGGACTTACCCGCTTTGAAAACACACTCTCAAGCGGTATTATTGCTGTTAACCTTGACGATGGCGATAAACTTATCGGTGCCCAAGTAACGGACGGTAATTCCGATGTCATCCTTGTCACGCACAAAGGGGTTGCTATACGCTTCAGTGAGAAAGATGTTAGACCTCTTGGACGCAACACGCGAGGCGTGCGTGGAATAGAACTGGGGAACGAGGATTACGTCGCACAAATGGTTATTGTTAACAGTGAATCATTGGAAGCAGAAACGAACAAAGTAAGAGCTTCCAAAGGAAAAGATACGCTGTTAATTGTTACAGAGAATGGGTACGGTAAGCGGACGGCTGTCTCTGCTTATCGTTCACAAAAACGCGGCGGAAAAGGTGTGATTGCCATTGGGAAATCTACCCGAAACGGGGCAGTTGTCGCTGCAAAACGCGTCGCAAATGTCGATGAACTTGTTCTCATTAGCTCAAACGGATATGTTACCCGAACTGCAGTCGGTGACATTCGGCGCATCGGGCGTAACACCCAAGGCGTGCGAATAATGGCACTTCAATCAGATGAAAAGCTTGTTGACGCAGCTAAGATCGAACTCTCATCCTCCCTGCTATAGATGCCGCTGGCGTGATGAGAAACTACAAGGAAAAAGGAAACATTTCACCAGAGGAATAAACGATGGAACATTTTACTTGTCATCAAAGAAATCCCTTGCTCCAGCGGAGTAATATGTCTGTAAGGCTCTTAATCCTTGTTTTAATCACAGCATGTTTTCTTTTTGGGTCCAACTTGCAAGCCCAGACCGGAGGTCAGACCCCTGAGTTGGTGGTACTTCCTGATGCTAATATGGGATTAAATGCTGACATGGTCCGCGTAGCAGAACTCCATACTAACCTAATGTGGGCAGTATACTGCCAAACAGGCGAACGCAGCATTCCAAAAAGCAAAACTCTTTACGATGTCTTAATTAAGGAAATTGATGACTCTTCCACAATTCTCAAAAACGGACTTCTATCTGCACGCGAGATAAGTTTTATTTATGCCGAACGTGCGTCACTCCGGTTTCCTAAACTGCAGGATATCAAAGGGGCAGAAGAAGACGCAAAAACAGCCATTAAATTTAATCCTGAAAATGTAAAGGCAACATGGGTACTTGCCCAAATAGTGACAAACCGATTCATTTATTATATGGAACGGAACAGAAATGGTAAAATACCGAATGCTCTACAAAAGGAGATGTTTGATGTTCTAAAACGCGTGGTCGAGATAGATCCGGACCATGATAGGGCTCACTTCTACCTTGGTAGTATGGCGCGTGATCTCGGCGATACCGAGCTTGCCATTACGTCCTTCAAGGCACTTACACGTATTATTCCTTATGATGACCGATATTATAGGGAACTTGCTGAACTCTATAAAACTCAAAATCGGCTTGATGAAGCTTTGCAGTCCTATGAAAGGGTCGTCACTATTCGCCCCGAACAGAAAAGTGCTCGAAACCGCCTTGGGCAACTTTACCTTCAAACCGGTGACTATCCTGCAGCTATCAAGACTTTTCTCTCTATTTTGTCACCACTTGAAGGACAGCCGGAGACTAATAGGGCAACGGAGCGCACTACGCGTGATGTCGGTGAATCTGAAATTGAAGCACATCACGGTATTAGTCTCGCGTATCAGGCACAAAATGATTTTGAACAGTCTGAATTTCATATCATGCGTATGATTACTCTACTGGAGGAACAGGCAAAACGGACTCGCACCGGTTTCCGGACCAGAAGCAGTGAACGTGTCGAATTAGCCCAACGGATCCAAGACGCACGTTACACTCTCGGGCAAATTTACCTCAAATTCAATGTGCCTCGAAAAGCCATACAAACTTTCACGAATATTTTGGATATTGATGATAAATATGTTCCTGCGCTTTCCGGTATAGGGATGGCGTATCAAATGCAAGACGATGTGAAACGCGCAGAAACTTATCTCCGTAGGGCGATTGAGTTATCTGATGATGAAGAATTACCGGATGCGTATAACGCATTAGGATATCTTTATGCAGAGCAGGGCATCAATTTAGATGAAGCCGCAGCTTTGGTTCGTCGTGCACTCAAAAGCGTACCGAAATCTGGAGCATACCTTGATAGTTTGGGGTTCATCTACTTTAAGCAAGGCAAACTTGATGCCGCTATAGAAAATTTGGAGCAGGCACTCCACTATCTGCCGGATACTCCTGTAATTCTCTTACATCTTGCTGATGCTTATCTCGGAAAAGGCTTGAAACAGAAGGCACTGCAAACTTTGGAGCAAGCCGTCATACTTGAACCAAATAACGATGAACTGCGCCAGAGACTTAACGCCGTTCAATCCCGCTGAGATAGTTGTCAGTCTTCAGTTAAAAGAGACTTTGGGTTAAAAAATATGCTCTTGTGACTGATAACTGATAACTGATAACTGATGACTATACAAAAGCTTGTTAGAATCTCATATTCATATCTGCTCTTTGTATTACTATTACTGCTTTTGGGGTTACCCTACAGCAGTTCAGCATATCTCTGCGGAACACCGTATCTGTCAAATCCACAACGTGTAGCTGACGCTACAAACGCTCCACAGCAGCTTTTTCCACCCGGAAACCAGACTGCGCCTGCCTTGCCGGCTGCGCCTGCTTTACCCATTGGCACGGAACGAACCTTCTTCGCCCCTGATTTTAGAAGCATGCAACAGTACACTGTCTCCACAGTTCTACGTGGTGTGGGTAGTTTCTGCTACGTCTTTGTTGAGGAATCTGAATGGAACACACGGGTTACCGCCGGAACCGTTCAGGCAATGATCCGAGCTTTTGACACCGCTACACCAGCGAATCCACAGCAGGGAATTTATTCGACGTTGACGAAGCTCTTCGGTGCCCCACCGGATATTGATGGAAACGGCAGGGTTATCTTACTCCTACTTAATATTCAAGATGCACGCGGCGCGGACCGTTACACAGCGGGTTTTTTCAATCCGGCGGATCAGCATCGGGGTTTACTTCGAAATCCGGGTTTCCGAGGGTTTCCGATTCGTAGTAACGAAGCGGAGATGTTATATATTGATACGCAACCCCTCAATCCGAACAGTGAGAGAGCACACAATGTTGTGGCACATGAATTTCAGCACCTCCTCAATTGGCATCAGGATACAAGGGAAGTAACTTGGGTTGATGAGGGATGTGCGGTGTATGCTTCATTTCTCTGCGGTTATTCTGTGGCGGAACATGTCGCGGCATTTGAAAAGATGCCCTCCATCTCGCTTGTAACGTGGCCGGAGGGAGGTGCAGACTCGCTCCCACACTACGGTGCGTCCTTCTTGTGGATGCTCTATCTTCATGAGCAATACGGTGGTATAGGGACACTTATCGAAATTGTCCAAAATCGCGGCACATCGCTCACCGGTATCTCAGATGCCCTTGCATCTCGAGGGATAACCCAAACAATTTCTGACATCTTCATTGAATGGAAATTGGCTAACTATTTATCTGAGTATCGTGCTATCAGACTTTCTATCACGCCTCGTCGCTGGCATGACTCCTATCCAAGCGGCACGCAGCAGGGGCAGTTGAGCAATTTTTCGGCGGAGTATATCGGCTTTAGAGGTGCTGAGGGGTTAACACTTGGGTTCTCAAGTAGTTCTCCAGCGAGTAGCGCTGTTCATGCAATTGAATTTCATAACACTGGTACTGTTGATATCAAAGAGATAAAGTTGTCAGCTGGTAATACTGGCTCCGTTGTATTGGCGGATACTGCCAGAGAGGTCCTTCTTGTTCCCAGTTTGCAAATGGAATCAATCAATGTTCAGGCACACAACTCGACATACCAGTATAGTGCAACTCGCGGTGCGCATATCACCTTTATCACGGCTGCAATTCCTAATCCGGTGCATCCGCGTTACTGGGACATCATCGCTGAGTCGGCTGAACCCCTCGTCGGGTTAACGCCCACTGTAACGCTAATGCTCTCTGACAGCAAGACGGAACGGCCTTATCGAGAAGCACAAGCCATGTATCTTATAACACAGAATCTACAGGATAACCGCTTGTATCGATTCTCGTTCCTTCTTGAACCGGAAATAGCACCGAAGTCTGTGATATATGAGGTTTCACTTGATTCGAGACCTGTTGGTACAGGATCCTTAACCGACTTTTGATTATTCCTTGCGGTTCGGTCAGGTGGGTTGACTCTTTGAAGTACTTTTGCGTAGACCCGCCTGCACCTGCTTCGCAGTGAGAATGCAGGCTCATGTTTTTGACCTTACGGATGTATAACTTAGTCACACATTAACTATAAACCTGCCCGAAATGGAATGGAGGGCAGATCAGGAGGCCATAGTTAAAAAATGCAACCTACACTCTATGCTGGAACCATTGGACAAAGCGTCTGGCGCAGTACTGACAGTGGAGACACATGGCGCAGGGCAAGTAATGAACTTTTTCCAGAAGCCGACGTTCGCGCGATAGCCGTTAATCCAAGTAACTCAGACATCCTCTATGCCGGTACCGAAAAAGGTATCTTCCGATCAGACAATGCTGCTGAATCATGGCATCGTCTCTCAAGTCCTATGGATGAATTGGAAGTTTGGGCGATTACTGTTGATCCAAGAACACCGAACACACTCTACGCGGGGACATGTCCGTCTGCGCTCTTCAAATCCACTGACGGTGGTGATAACTGGAAGCAACTCAACGCTGACCTCGCCCAAGAATGCGAAGGTGTCCCGATTATCCCGCGTGTCACAACCTTCGTGATTGATCCCGAAGATTCGCAAATGCTCTATGCTGGGATTGAGATTGATGGGATGCGCCTCAGTACAGATGGCGGTGAAACATGGGTTGAGCGCAGTGAGGGTCTCAGTAGTCTTGATATTCATGGACTCTGTGTGGTTCCTGGTTCACCCAAAACTATCATTGCTGCGACGAACAATGATGTCTGTGTAACTACAGACATGGGACAACAGTGGACACCATTGAATGTCAAAGCACACTATCCATGGCCCTATTGTCGAGCAGCGTTTTTCCTCAATGGCAACGCGGGGCGGGTCTTTATCGGTGCTGGAAATGGACCTCCTGGCGATCAGGGCGGGATTTTCTCAACGCTCGATGCTGGGAAGACGTGGAACCGAGCCGATATCGGCAGAACAGCGAATAGCACAATCTGGTGTTTTGCTCACAACCCGCAGTTTGATGACCTTCTTATCGCTTGCAGTGTGAGTGGACAACTCTACCGTAGTACAGATTCTGGCAATTCATGGACCAAGCTTGATCACGAATTTGGAGAAGTTCGGGCGTTAGCCATTGGATAAATGCTTGACTTATTTCCGTAATTTATGGTATGCTGTTGTAAAATGTAGGGCACAGGCGAATTGTGCCTTGATAGCACAGTTCGGGTTCCAATATGTGGGCGCGATCGTTCAATCTCGCCCAAAGTGAAGCCGGTTTATAAGCCTGATCGTCAGGAAACCGGAATCCCCTTGAGCTCAAGACATCAGATATGCCGACGAGATTTTTAAGTGGACGCAATCGCATCAGAAGTCTCGCGAGTTATAGGTTGGGATGAGAAACAGAATTTCTGACCCAATCTACAAAAATTTGGCTTTTAAGTTACGCCCAAAATTATAGGAGGCACACTTAAGTGATACGTTTCTTTACACTTCTATTCATACCGCTTCTCTGCATTGCAATGGCGGGCTGCTCTGGTGAGCCGGGTGAAGTTGACATTGATACCCCACCCCCAATTAGTGATGCAAAGCACATTACAATTGTCCCGTTCTTTGCTGAAACAGGATCGACAGAAGACATCAACAAGTTAGCTGGGCGAATTAGCGTGAACCTCGCAACCCGTCTGGAGTTGATATTCAAAGAGGCAGAGTGGTCTTATGACATCTCAAAAAAAGTTCAACCGGTTGCAGATAAACTCGCAGAGTTAGGCTTAACGCTGGACCAAATCTACGCAGATCCTGCTTTGGCAGCGAAACTCGGACAGGGACTCGGTACGGATATGGTCATCATCGGAAGGGTGGAAAAACCGAAGTTAACTTCGCAGGACTACGACCAACATCTTATGAAACAGGGGAGACAAGGCGGAATTTCCGGTACATCCACCTATATTCGCACTCGCCTTACTGCTATTGGTCGTATCCGCATCAAAGTGATTGATGCAAACTCTGGGGAGATCATTTTTAACAACCGTATCCGATCATATCTCAAGTATTGGTATGCCTATCAAACCCAGCAGAGCGAACAGCAAATATTCAAGAGCGATATGGATAGACTTGCCGATTTAGGTAAATATCTCCCGCTCAGAATCGCTTATATTCTCCATCCAACGGGGTTAAAGTTGGAGCCGGAACAACGAATTTTGCTTAAACCGGATATTGTACTTAAAGGGACAGGCGGTGTTGTTGAGTTTAACTAAGGCATTGTAGGCTTTGTAAACAATCAAACCATACGTCTGCTGTAGGCACTCGTGGAGAGCCTCGGATTGCCGATCTTTGTGAAGCGAGAAACACAAACAACTGAGGAAAGGTGGCTACAAGCCCCGACTTCAGTCAGCAGATAGTTGGCAAGAGTAGGCACGGTTATAATATAAACCGTGCCTGACTTTCTGCTTCTCGGAAGTCCACCGATGCAATCGCTGTGTGGGGGCTTCCGAACCTTTCATTTCTTATCAGGGAGAGAGACTCACGAAAAAGTTTTCGAGTTGGCGGGTGTAGGCTTCACCGTACTTCAAAAGTTGGAGAGCGGCATCATACAGTTCTGAAGGCGCGAGTTCTTGGTAGGGATTCGCGATTTTCTCGTAGTAATCTAAAGCCTCCATAAAAAAATCCATGGTTTCCCGGTCAATAGCACTACTTTGATGTAAGGCGCGAAAACTGTGGTGCTTTTGCTGCGGTGGTGTCTTTCCACTAAATTCGATTATAACATTGTTGATGTCCACGGCGCGTTGAATGATCATAAGGTAGCAGCTTTTAACATAAGAATGTGTAATCCTATCCCCTTCAACATATTCTTCTTCATTTTCCGGTAGCCCATGCCGTAATTGGTCAAAACATTCGTTTATAGATTCCAACTTCGCTTTCACCGGGTTGAATCGGCGATTCTCGGTTTTTTTGGGGCTTCTCACTTTTCTTTTTCCCATTTCCTCTTCCTTTTCTTGTATAGTTTGTTGTTGTTTTACAGGTCCAATTCTTTTAGACGTTGACAAACTTAAAAAGTTGTAACTTTGTTATTTTTTCTTAGAGGTCTTAGGTCACTGACGAATTGAAAATCTAAAACCTGCGTTTAAACTTGGTATAATCTTTCTAAATGTGTTAAAATTATGGAATTCCTTTTAAGCACCCCAGATGAGGTTTAACAAATAAATTGGGTAATTGTGGCTACGCGACATGCGATGAATGCACGTCGCATGAACCAACGGTATGAATGCCGTGTGGCATTCACCGGGTCGAGTACGCCGCAAATCGCACTACTACGAACTGACCTACTTGTTGCCACACGTCATAGAATTACCGGATTAAATTCTTAATCTTCATGAGGGGTGCAATGTTTATAGGAGAGACAGTGAAAGCAATTATTAGGACTGGCGATGGCGGACCGGAAGTCCTTCAATTAGGCGAAATCGCATCACCGAATCCAACAGAAACACAAATCTTAGTGGATGTCCACGCCACTGCTTTAAATCGAGCCGATATGATTCAGCGACGCGGTGGATATCCGCCACCGCCAGGTGACTCTGAGGTCCTGGGC